>JAIRZN010000043.1 GCA_031267205.1 Tannerellaceae bacterium
AGGTCGATCGAAGCGGAAAACCAGCCGTTCACCGTGGCCGGGGATAGCGTTACTCCCATACGTTTTGAACCTTCAGGTATAGGGTCGGGTTCGATAATCTCTTCCCTGCGTTCCAATTCGGCGGGTAAGGGCTGACGTACCGGCTTGCCGGGATTTTCCTTATTTTTCTCCCGCTCGTAAGTGATCGTTTCCTTAGCGGCCTCCAATGCGGACTGCGCTTCTTCGGGAAAGCTGTCCTCTCCCCCGAAGTCTAATCGCAACTGATTGGGGTCTTCCTTAACGTAACGCTCCGAAGAACGTCCGAACAGAATACGGCGAATGTAGAAAAGTAAGCCTTCGGTCAAGTACATCTTGCGTGCGCACTATTCATGGTTTAACTTTCTTTAGAAAGCTACAAGGCGCCCAAAAATTTCAACTCCGATCTTTTTTTGATCGCAAACTTAAGGTCCGCTCTGCG
Organism: Tannerellaceae bacterium; assembly: GCA_031267205.1. GTDB lineage: Bacteria > Bacteroidota > Bacteroidia > Bacteroidales > Tannerellaceae > DFXE01. The sequence continues at coordinate 458 of JAIRZN010000043.1, forward strand.
CCTGCCTCATATGTATCAAAGTACATTCAAAAAAAATAAGTACATTTGCCGTCATGGGCGAAAAGATAGAAAAACAATCGGAATTAGACCGGCGATACCTGCGCATGGCCAGGATATGGGCGGAAAATTCGTATTGTAAACGCCGTCAGGTAGGTGCTTTGATTGTAAAAGACAACAGGATTATCTCCGACGGCTATAACGGCACTCCCTCCGGATTTGAAAACGTATGCGAAGACGAAAATAACGTGACCAAGCCATACGTGCTCCATGCCGAAGCCAATGCCATAACCAAGGTCGCCGCTTCGTCGAACAGCAGCAAAGACGCTACCATATACATAACCTCCGCTCCCTGCATCGAATGCGCCAAGTTGATTATACAGGCCGGTATCAGGCGGGTCGTATATTCGGAATTATACCGTATAGAGGATGGTTGCAAACTGTTGGAACGCGCCGGAATCGTTTTGGATTATATTGACATAACAGATAATATCACTAAGCATTATGAATAAAAAATTAACCCTGTGGCTTCCTGTAATCATAGCGACAAGCATTGCAATAGGCATCTTTGTCGGGAACTTCTTCACAACTTCCGTCATACAAGGAAAAACAAAGAATTATTTAGGCGGAAATAAAATTAATACCGTACTTGACATTATAGACAGCCAATACGTAGACACGGTAAATATCCGGGATTTGTCGGAAGGGGCAATTTTAAAAATATTCGACGAACTTGATCCTCATTCCCTTTATATCTCAGCCGAAGACGCCCAGAGTGTCAACGAAGAGTTAGAGGGTTCGTTCAGCGGTATAGGAGTATCTTTTAATATGCAGACCGACACCATACTCGTTGTAGGCGTGATACCGGGCGGGCCATCCGAAAAAGCGGGCATCCTGCCCTTCGACCGCATCATTACTATCAACGATTCGCTATTCGCCGGAAAAAAGATAGACCAGAACGAGGTTATGAAAAACCTGCGCGGAACTAAAAACAGTACGGTCAAATTAGGCGTCAAACGCCGGAACAGTCCGGACATGATATACTTTGACGTAACCCGCGGCGACGTGCCGGTATACTCGGTCGACGCGTTTTATGAAGTAAGCAAAGGCACAGGATATATAAAGGTAAGCAGGTTCACCCGTACCACCTATAACGAGTTTATCACGGCTATCGCCAAACTGAAAAACGAAGGATGCAACGCCTTCATCATTGATTTGCGTGGCAACACGGGGGGTATAATGGAAACGGCTATCCACATGGTCAATGAGTTCCTCCCGAAAGGCCGGCGGATTGTCTATACCGAAGGCAAAGCTTTTCCGCGCAATGACATCTATGCCGACGGCACAGGCACATGTATGAACGACCCCGTCATAGTACTGACCGACGAAGGTTCGGCCTCGGCAAGCGAAATATTCGCCGGCGCAATCCAGGATAATGACCGGGGCCTTGTCGTAGGCCGCCGCACTTATGGCAAGGGACTTGTACAATCGCAGGTCGGCATGTCCGACGGCTCGCAGTTGCGCCTCACTATCGCCAGATACTACACTCCTTCAGGGCGCTCTATACAGAAAGAATACGAGATGGGACATTCGGAAACATACGATATGGATATTTACAACCGCTATATGCACGGCGAATTTTATTCCGCCGACAGCATAAAGACGGACAGCCTGCCCAAGTACGAAACAATAGGAGGGCGGACTGTGTTTGGCGGAGGAGGTATCATGCCCGACATATTTATCCCCAGCGATACAAGTGGAATAACCTCTTACTTCAACAATATTACACGGAACACGAATGTCCTTTATTTATACGCTCTGGAGTACTCGGATAGTAATTATGACAAACTTTCCTCTTTCCAGACATGGCAGGAGTTATACAGCTACCTGCGACAGCAGCAGTTGTTGCCCCGCCTCACGGATTTCGCGGCAAGTCATGGCGTGAAAAAACGTCCCGGACTGATCGAAATATCAGCCGGCTTGATTGAAACTCACATGCTCTCTTATATCGTGCGCAACTTTTTCGACGAGAACGGATTTTATCCTATCTTTTTCAAGGACGATGAAACGATACTCCGCGCGGTACAGATTATAAAGCAGGGGAAGTCGACGCCTTCCCTTGACAGTATACCCGGTAAAAGCATATCCGAGTGTACGAACAACTCTTCACCCATGCGCAGGTACGGGCTGATGAGGGAAAGAGTACAGGGAAATCCTGTTGTATGACGGGCATGAGAATAGAAGAACATTTTCCCTTAGAAAATTACAACACCTTCCGCCTGCCTGTAAAAACGCGCTGGTTCATTGAGTATGATAATGAGGAAGAATTGTTGCGTATCCTGCACGACGAGTATTTCATGGAGTGCGCTTACATGCACATAGGAGGAGGGAGTAACCTTCTCTTCCTTAACGATTATAACGGTATCATACTACATTCTGCCATTAAGGGCGTCGGGATGGTCGAGGAAACCGGAGCGGCGGTCACACTTCGCATAGGAGCGGCGGAGATATGGGACGAGATAGTGGTACTCGCCCTGTCCCGCGGCTGGTATGGGATTGAGAACCTTTCAGGAATACCGGGCGAATGTGGCGCCGCCGCCATTCAAAATATCGGAGCTTACGGAGTGGAGATCAAAGACGTTGTCGAAGCTGTTGAAGCTTATGACCGGAATAGTTGCGAAAAACATATTTTCTCAAACAAAGACTGCCTCTATTCTTATCGTCACAGCCGCTTCAAGGATGAATCAACAGGCCCTTATATCGTAACCCATATACGCATACGGCTATCGAAAACGCCGTCGCCCGCTCTCGGTTACGGCAATCTGGAAGAGCGAGTATCCGCTTGCGGCATTGAAATAACTCCGTCCGTCGTGCGTGAAACGATATTGACCATGCGCAGGGAGAAACTCCCCGACCCGGCTCAATACGGGAATGCCGGAAGCTTCTTTATGAATCCGGTTATAACGATGCGGCATTTTGAGGCTTTGAAGGCGGCGTACCCCGGCATCCCGTCTTTCCCGGCGGGCGACAACGGAGTGAAAGTGCCGGCCGGATGGTTGATAGAACAGTGTGGATTCAAGGGTAAATCGCAGGGAGAGGCGGGAGTATACCATAAACAGGCTTTGGCGCTGATTAACCTCGGCAACGCTTCCGGGCAGGACATCGCCTTGTTGGCCGAAGATATACGCTCGGCCGTAGCCGGACGGTTTCATATCACTCTTATGCCTGAAGTTAAATATATAGGATGATGAAAATAACATTCCTGGGTACCGGAACATCTACCGGAGTCCCTGAGGTGGGATGCCGCTGTGACGTTTGCACAAGTGTGGACAGCCGCGATTGCCGTTTGCGTACTTCCGTACTTGTGGAGACGCAGGGTAAGAACATACTGCTCGACTGCGGCCCGGATTTCAGGTCGCAGATGCTTGCCAATCCGGTCACACGCTTGGACGCCGTCGTCATCTCGCACGAGCATTACGACCATGTAGGAGGATTGGACGACCTGCGTCCTTTCTGCATCCGCGAGGGTTTGGATGTTTACGCCGAGCGAAATGTCGCCGACGCTATTTACGCTCGTATGCCGTATGCGTTCCGTATACCTCGTTATCCGGGACTGCCCAACCTGGTGTTGCACCATATAGAAAATAAACCTTTCCTTGCCGCGGGCGTTATGGTTACGCCCGTCCGCATCCTGCATGCCTACTTAGAAATACTTGGCTACCGGATAGCTAATATGGCTTATCTTACGGACGTGAAAAATATCCCCGAAGTGGAGTTTGACAAACTAAACGGCTTGGATATACTGATAATTGATGCGCTGAGGAGGAAGGAGCATCCTTCGCACGAAAGCCTTGACGAAGCATTGGCTAACATCGCCCGCATACGCCCTAAAAAAGCTTACCTGATTCATATGAGCCACAGTATGGGACGGCATGTAGATGTTGAAAACGAACTGCCGCCCAATGTGTACATGGCTTACGACGGTTTGCAGCTTCACCTCGACATATAGGCCGTGTAGTCGATATATTCGCCTTCCGTCTCCGTCCTTACCTCAAGCCGTAGGTAGGGATACCTGCTCGTTATACGCCGCGAAAGAACATCGCCTGCCGAAGCGTGCGGAATGCCGTTGAGAGCTTCGGTCGCTATGCTCCCGCGACAGTAGATGTTGCCGCCGCTCATATACAAGTCTGCCGACAGGTATCCGGCATCGCTTAGTCCCAGTTCGTTTGCGCGGAACACTATATTTACCGGTTCATTGGCGTTTAACGACATGCGCAGGCGATTCATTCCGGCCGGCAACGATAACTCCCCTGTTTGCTGCTGGGCGGCCGACTGTTCGAGCAATTTGCTGCTGTAACTCCCCGCCCATACGCCGTTGTGAACATAATAGCCGAAAAACCGGCCGTCCGTATCGGGATAGTAATAGAAGTCCAGACCGTTCCATGTCTGCCTGTGTGCGGTATAGGGCTTAAACTTATCGGGAAGCAGGTCGTTTATTATCGAGCCTGTCGTTTTTGCGCTTGCCTGCATGTAGCAAACAACTCCTTGCGGGTGAAAGGAGAAGACGACCAGCGGCGCCTTTGGTATGGCGTCAACCAGAGTGAAGTATATCTCCGGCATCTCCGTCTCAAATACCCTGCGGAAAGAATCATGGTTCATCATCTCGCTGAAGACGAGCGGACGGTTGACGGCCATAAGCGTCCGTACATTGCCGGGCACCGGCGTATATATGGCATCCGGCCGGCTGTTTTCCTTTTCTCGGCTTACAGCTTTGAAGTACGCCACGACTGCAATGGACAGGAACAATATTGAGGCGACGGCAATGATCAATTCTTTCAGGTAAGCCCTCATCTCAATTCCGGTAGGTTGTGTAGAAGTATTTGCACCACGGTTTTATCCCGCAGTCGCCGCATTTGGGATGGTGCGAGGTGCATACGTAACGGCCGTGCAGTATTAGCCAGTGATGCGCTTTGGGAATCAACTCGTCGGGTATGTACCTGATCAACTCTTTTTCCGTTTTGTGCGGCGTCTTGCTGTCGTCGGTTAAACCGATGCGGTTGGCTACGCGGAAGACGTGTGTGTCCACCGCCATCGCGGGCTTGCCATAGACTACGGAGGCTATCACGTTCGCCGTCTTGCGGCCTACGCCGGGCAGGTTTTGTAGCTCGTCGACATCGGAGGGTACCTGCCCGTTGAATTTCTCTAAAAGCATTTGGGACATGCCGACTAAATGCTTTGCTTTATTGTTGGGATAGGAAATGCTTTTTATGTACTCGTACACTGCTTCGCAGGAGGCGGCTGACATCGCTTCCGCCGTGGGAAAGGCTTCGAACAACGCCGGCGTAATCATATTAACACGTTTATCCGTGCACTGCGCCGAAAGGATAACGGCTACGAGCAACTGGAACGGGTCTTCGTAATGCAGTTCGGTCTCCGCCGACGGCATATTACACTCGAACCAACTGATTATTCCTTCGTACCGATCTATCTTGCGCATCACCAATTCAATTAGCCGACTCGAATTGTTGCAGGAAGCGTATATCATTTTCCGAAAACAGGCGCAGGTCCGTTACCTGGTATTTCAAGTTCGTGATGCGTTCTATACCCATGCCGAGGGCGTACCCTGAATAGATACGGCTATCGATGCCGCAGTTGTCGAGTACGTTGGGATGAACCATGCCGCAGCCTAATATTTCTACCCAGCCTGTATGTTTGCAGAAGGGGCAACCCTTGCCTGAGCAGAGGTTGCAGGATATGTCCATCTCGGCCGACGGCTCTGTGAACGGAAAGTACGAGGGCCGCAGCCGTATCTTGGTGGTGGCCCCGAATAGTTCTTTGGAGAAGAAGAGCAGCGCCTGTTTGAGGTCGGCGAAGGATACGTCTTTGTCGACATAGAGGGCTTCTACCTGGTGAAAAAAGCAGTGCGCACGGTACGAGATGGCTTCGTTGCGATATACGCGGCCGGGGCATATTATGCGGATGGGCGGCTGTTGCTTTTCCATGACGCGCGTCTGTACGGACGAGGTATGCGTGCGCAGAAGTATTTCGGGGTCGTGACGTATAAAGAACGTGTCCTGCATATCGCGCGCCGGATGATCTTCTGCGAAGTTGAGGGAGGAAAAAACGTGCCAGTCGTCCTCTATCTCCGGGCCTTCGGCTATGCTGAAGCCGAGACGCCCGAAGATGTCGCATATCTCCTTTTTTACTGTCGATATTGGATGGCGCGTTCCCAAGGGCTGCGGATATGCGGTGCGCGTGAGGTCGACGTCGTTGGGCGTCGCCACACTTTCGTCGAGGGCGTCCTTTAGCTCCTTGATCTTTTGCTGAGCCGTTTCTTTCAGCCGGTTAAGATATAGGCCCGTCTCGCGTTTGTGCTCGGCTGCCACGTCGCGGAAGTCGTTCATCAATTGTGATATTTCGCCCTTTTTGCCGAGGTAGCCGATTCTTAATGTTTCGAGACCTGCGGCGTCGGCGGCTTTCCATTCCTTTACTTCTTCGAGCAAAGTTTTTATCTTGTTGATCATAATTTAGTGGATTATTTTGTTGTGTGTGGCAAAATTAACCTTTTCTTTTTACTGTACAACACGCCCTTGCTTTTTTATCTGCTCCTGCACTATTGCGTCGACTACGGCAATGGCCGTTAGGTTGAGTATGTCGCGTGTGGAGCTTTCCAAGTCGGTGAAATGTATCGGTTTGTTCAGTCCCATCTGTATCGGGCCGATTGTCTCGCCGGCGCCCATTTCGAGCAGGAGCTTATAGGCGCTGTTGGCCGAGCTGAGGTTGGGGAAGACAAGCGTATTCACGTCGCGGCCTCGCAAGCGGTTGAAGGGGTATGTCTCGTCGCGCAGCTTCCTGTCGAAGGCGAAGTTTATCTGCATCTCGCCGTCTATGAGCATGTCCGGATGTTGGCGGTGCAGGTATTCGATTGCTTCGTGCACTTTCAAAGGGCTACCCTGTCTGTCCGAGCCGAAATTGGAGTACGAAATAATTGCCGCCACCGGATCGTGCGCGAAGAACCTTACCGCATCGCAAGTCAGGCGCGCAACGTCCTTGAGGACATCTGCCGAGGGGTGGCGGTTGATCAAAGTATCGGCCATGAAGAAGGTGCCTTTTTTGCTTACCAGTATATTCATTGCGCCGAAGTATTTATAGGGCGGACGGATTCCTATTATCTCTTCCGCCAGCTTGATTACTTCCGAATAGCGGCTGTACACGCCTGTGATGAAGGCATCGGCCTCGCCTGTCTCAACCATCATCATCCCGAAGGCGTTACGGTTGACCATCTTCTCATAGGCTTCGGGGAAGGTGACGCCTTCGCGGGCCTTCTTCGCCGACAGGATTTCGGCGTAGCGCGCGCGGCGGTCTGCCTCGCGGTCATGGCGCATGTTCACTATCTCGATGCCGTCGATGTTCAGGCTTTCTTCGGCAGCTATTTTGTGAAGCCGCTCCTCGTTGCCGAGCAAGACGGGGTGGCATACGCCTTCGTTCCTTGCTTCCACGGCAGCCTTTAGCATGTTCGCATGATTGGCTTCGGCAAAGACTACGCGCTTGGGGCAGGCCTTGGCCATATCCATGAAGGAGCGCATGAGCGCGCTCTCGTAGCCCATCATCTCGCGCAAGCCGTTCGTGTACGCATCCCAGTCGTCGATGTGTTTACGGGCGACGCCGGAGTTTATGGCGGCGCGCGCGACGGCGATGGATACATTCGTAAGCAGGCGGGGGTCAAGCGGCTTGGGGAGGATATAATCGCGGCCGAATGTGGTGCGCTTCATTTCGTAGGCGGCATTCACGATGTCGGGCACGGGCTCCTTGGCGAGTTCCGCTATGGCCTTGACGGCGGCGAGCTTCATCTCTTCGTTTATCGCCCTGGCGTGAGTGTCGAGGGCGCCGCGGAAGATGTAAGGGAAGCCCAGAACGTTGTTCACTTGGTTGGGATAGTCCGAGCGTCCGGTGGCGAAGATGATGTCGTCGCGCGACGACATGGCGTCGCCATAGGATATTTCCGGGTTAGGATTCGCCAAGGCGAACACGATCGGGGCGCGGTTCATCGACCTTAGCATTTCCTTCGTCAGCACGTCGGCGACGGACAGGCCGAGGAACACATCGGCGCCCGCCATCGCCTCGGCGAGCGTATCGACGTTGCGCCCTGTGGCGAACTCCTGCTTGGCCTTGTTAAGGCCGGCGCGGCGGGTGGAGATAACGCCCTTGCTGTCGCACATCACTATGTTTTCCTTCCTCGCTCCCAGCATCACGTACAGCCTTGTGCAGGAGATGGAAGCGGCTCCGGCGCCGTTGACGACTATGCGCGCGTCCTCGATACGCCGGCCCGTTATCTCGAGGGCGTTCAGCAGGGCGGCGCCGGATATAATCGCCGTGCCGTGCTGGTCGTCGTGCATGACGGGGATGTCAAGCTCGGCCTTGAGGCGCGATTCGATCTCGAAGCATTCCGGCGCCTTTATATCCTCAAGGTTAATGCCTCCGAAGGTCGGGGCGATGGCTTTGACGGTCTGTATGAACCTGTCCGGGTCCTTCTCGTCGACCTCGATGTCGAACACGTCTATGCCTGCAAAGATTTTAAACAGCAGACCTTTCCCCTCCATGACCGGCTTCCCCGCGACCGCGCCTATGTCGCCTAATCCGAGAACGGCCGTGCCGTTGGAGACGACAGCCACGAGATTTCCTTTGGACGTATATTTATACGCATCTAAGGGATTCTTCTCAATTTCCAAGCAAGGCTCGGCCACTCCGGGCGAATAAGCCAGCGATAAATCGGCCTGCGTACTGTAAGGCTTCGTGGGTATAACTTCGATCTTCCCCGGCTTGCCGTCGGAATGATACCGCAGCGCATCTTCTCTTTTTGCCATAATGTATTCGTTTTTTAGGATTTTAGGCGACAAATGTATCAATTCTTTTATTATTCCCTAACATTTGTCTACTCCAACCTCCCATTGCGGAAGACAAAAGTATTTGCGCCCGTTTGCGGGCGGCGGCGGGGACGTTACCGATTTGCGAATGTCGTTGCAGCAACTTATCTTTGTCGGGAAAAAAAATAATACTATATGATTATACATTTCGAGAAAGAATATTTGCGTGACCTGTACGAAAAAGGTTATACGGGTGACAAAAAGCATCGTTACCAGCCTGAAATTGCACACAAATACCAAAAATGCATTGATATACTCCTCGACATGAGCAGCGTTGAGGCGTTGTACAAGATCAGCTCGTTGAATTACGAAGTTTTGCAGGAAGGCGAAACCGCTATTTCCTCAATTTGGGTAGACCGGGGCCATCGCATCGAGTTCACAGTAGAAGAAAACGGTATCGAGCCTGTCGTTACCGTATACGACATATCAGAACGATAAATTCATCAAAAACAAAAATATCATGATTACGCTAAAGGGCGTTGACCCTCGAATGATTGCGAACAACATCACTCCTTACAAACCGACGCATCCGGGCGAAGTTATCAGGGAGGAAATCGAATATCGGGGCATCACGCAACGTAGACTGTCTGTGCAAGTCGGTATTGTGCAACCGATTATAAATGAATTATTGAACGGACAGCGCCCGATTACGTCACGCTACGCGCTGATCTTCGAAGCCACTTTGGGCATCGAGGCGGAAATGCTCATGCGTATGCAAATGCGTTACGACATGCAAACTATCAGGGAAAGCAAGGTCTGGGGAGAGCGGCTCAAGCAACTGAGCAAGAGGGAGCTGATTCCCTGACCGCGCCCTTACTCGTCGCCTTTGGCCGATGCCTGCCGGCGCGCGTAGACGCGGGCGAATTGGTCGATGGTGGCGTTAAGGTCTTTGACGATTTTCGCGTATGGGTTCGGTTCATTCGGGCGTCCGGAGAGGCGGCTGACGCCGTACAGCGTATCGACGCCTTCGGTGAAGCTTTTGAAGGCCTTGTCTACCATGGGACGCACTTCTTCCATCGTTCCTTTAAGGCTGTTAGCTTCCATATTTATTGAGCGTTCCTTGTAAATATTTCGGAACTTATCGTTCATCTCTTTCAACTTATCCACCATTCCGCTAATCCCGACAATCTTCGCTTCAGTCGAATACTGATGATTTTTCAGCTTCCTTATCATGCTGTGGATTAGCGCGCTTGCGGTATTCATCCCGGCTGTCGCTATCTCCTTGTGATTTTCCGTGACGTTCATCAGCTTTTCGGCCGCTTCCCTTTCCTCGCTTATGAAACTGTACGAGGCGGATTCTACGCGCTTGCGTATCATCATGTAGACGTCGTAACGCTCGCGTTTGGCTTCATAGACATATTTCGTCTCTACGGCCACCGGGTTTTGCTTGAAAACAATATTTTCCTTCTCAAACATGCGGAGGAAGACCTTCCACAAAGGCGATATTAGCTCAATATCCTCCGTTTGTTCATTTATCGTATCGCGGATATGACTGTAAAAGTCGAAATGTTCGGCATTCCTTAAGTTATGCGCGAGGGTTGAATGATTTTTTACGTGTTTCATATCGCAAAGGTATTAATTTTTTATTTTGATATATATACAATATTGGCTTATGATGAAAATAAATTTCCGGCGTTTCCGCAATATTTGCGTAGCGTTAAAATAAAAGTCTAAGGCTTTCGCAATATCGGCGTAGCATCAAAACGTAAGTCTAACAATTTCCCAACCTTGCCGAAGCGTCAAAATAGTTTTTCAAAGCTTCGGCAACGTTGCCGGCGAGCCAAAATAGTTTTTCAAGATTTCGGCAATGTTGCCGGCGCGTCAAAATAGTTTTTCAAGATTCCGTCAACGTTGCCGAAGTATCAAAATAATTTTTTAAACATTCGGCAATGTTGCCGATGCACCAAAATAGTTTTTCAATACTTCGGCAATGTTGCCGGCGCACCAAAATAGTTTTTCAAAACTTCGGCAACGGTATTTTCCATTGTATGGGACTCTTCCTAAGGGGAAATATTTCCTCCCGAATAACAGGAACGGGCAGGGCTTGGCAATAAAAAAAGGGATAGGCGCGCGGGCCTCTCCCTTTTTACACTTATATATCCCTGCGCAGATGCTCGTAGCGCGGGCGCGGAGGCTTAGTATTTTTGCCTGTATGGAAGTCTTTCCGAAGGGAAATATTTCCTCCCGAATAATAAGAACGGGCAGGGCCTGGCAATAAAAAAAGGGATAGGCGCGCGGGCCTCTCCCTTTTTCCACTTATATATCCCTGCGCAGATGCTTGTGGCGCGGGCGGGGAAATTTTTACATTATACTTATTCCGACTTGATGTTGAGGGCCGGATTTTCGTTCGCGGCGCGGTAACAGTTGAGGGCGGCGGTCGTTATGATAACGGCTAAGACGGCTGTTCCGGCGGCGAGGAAGAGGATGACGGGCAGCGCGGCCTTGTCGTCGAACCTCTCCAACCATCCTTCGGAGACGTACCAGGCTACGGCGCAGCCTATCGTCAACGCAGGCAGGGCCATACGCAGTACGGCGGCGAGGTAAAGGCGGAGGATTTCGCCGCTCGTTGCGCCGTTGATCTTGCGGATGGCCGTCTCCTTGCGGCGGCGGTTCATTTCGTCGTTCGTATATCCGAGCAAGCCCATGAGCGAGATCAGGAGCGTGGCGAGGCCCGCTGTCATGATCGAATCGCGGAATTTGCGCGAATCGCCGTAGCGGTTAACCATCTCGGAGGGATAGGAATAGACGTTGACTGTTTTGTCGGGCAAAAGCGAGGCGAGGCGTTCGGAAACTGTGGCGACGGCTTCGGGCGTGAGGCTGTGGAGCTTGACGATTATGTTGCCGGCTACGCCGGAGGTGCGGAACATCGCCGAGGGCCGGTTGTCCTGGCTGCCGATAACGCCCAGACGGACATCGTCGTAAACCCCGCAGATAGTGAACGTTTCATCCTTGCCTCTGCTGTGTTCCGATATGTAGACGCTTTTGCCGACGACGCCATCGGTCCAGTCGGCGAAGGCCTGCATACGTTCGACGAAGCTGCGGCTCACCATCACCTCGCGCGAGGCTCCGGCGCCTTCGGTAAACGTGCGGCCTTCGGCAATGCGTATCCCCATGACTTCAAAATAGTTGCTGCCGACGGAATAGAGGTCGGCTATGTTGAACAAATCGCGTTCGTCGCCAGGCAGGCGGACGTTGTTGCCGGAAAAAAATCCTTCAAGCGGCAAATAGTCCGCGCTTGTGACGCTTTGCGTTTCCGGCAGGCGAAGCATCTCTTCGAGGACGTTGCCGCGTTGTTCGGCGTTCAGGCCGGAGAGGCTGCAGTAGGCAATATTTTCGTACTCGTATCCCGGATCGTTGGCCGTCATGTAGTTGTATTGTTTGCCCACGATGGCGAGGAGGGTGACGAAGAAACCTGCGGCGATGAACTGTACGCATAGCAGGCCGAGCTTCCAGCGGCGTTTGCTGTCGCTAAAGCGCCGGAAGGCGGCGGCCACCGGTATACGCGCGTAGAGATAGCCCGGCGCGAGGCTTGAGACGAGGAAAACGATGGCGCATACGGCCGCGAGCAGCAGGCAGCTTTGGAGGGTGAACAGGTCGTTGATGTTTGCGCCCAGCAATGAGGCGATGGCGTCGCGGAAGGTGTAAATCAGGGCCGCACATATTGCGAGCGAGACCAAAAGGTCGGCCAGCGTCTCGGCCATCATCCTTGCGTATATGTTCCGGCCCGACGCGCCGTAGCATTTATGTACGGCCATCTCCTTCGAGCGGTTTACGAGCGAGGATATTACGATCAGCAGGTAATTCATGACGGCCGTGAAGAGCAGCGCGAAGGCCAGGACGCCCAGCAGCCACATCGACTGCCGGACATCTTTGTCCGACGTGTGCAGGCCGTCGAGGGGCATGAGCGTGTAGTCGATTTCGACGCCCGACTGCGACAGGCGCGCCTTGTCGAGATACTTCTCTTTCACCCGTTCGATGCCGTCGGCGACGGATTCCTCCTTAGCTCCGGCGGAGAGTTTGACGTAGCTTATGTAGCGGTCGTTGCCCAGCCAGTTGAGCGAGCCGTCCCACGTAAATTCGCTTATCGAGGCGAGCGAGATGACCACGTCGTACGCCATGTGCGAGTTCTTCGGGATAGCTTCGAAGACGCCGCCTATGGTAATCGTCTTGCCCGGCCTGTCCTCTATGCGGAAAGTTTTCCCGACAGCCTGTCCGACGCCCCCCATGCGCTGCGCCATCTCCGACGATACCATCGCGTACATCGGCCGCGCGAGCGTCTCCTTAGCATCCCCCGCGAGGATTGGCCGCGCGAGGATGTCGAACAGCGACGTGTCGCCCAGGATGATGTCGCCCGTGTATTTATTCTCTCCGGCGCGAAGGACGGAGTTGTCGCCGATGAACGTAAAGCGCGTCGCCGCCTCGACTTCCGGCATGACGTCCTTCATGCCGACAACGACCGCGCCGCTTGTCTGGGAGTAACTTTTATCGCCGTCGGTCGATTTGTAGTTGGCTTGTACGCGGTAGACGCGCTCGACGTCGGGCGTGAAGCTATCGTAAGACTGCTCGAAATAAACCTTAGCCACCAGCGCCAGCGCGACAGCCAGTCCGACGCTCAGCGACGCTATCCGTATGAGGCCGTTGCGGCCTCTGCGGAAGATGGAGCGGAAGGCGATGATAATTGTCTTCATTATTTTAATTTGGGGTGTAT
>JAIRZN010000121.1 GCA_031267205.1 Tannerellaceae bacterium
CGTGTACATAATCTTTCATTTTTCTTAATGAATTGGCTAAAACATTTTTCGTAAAAAAACCTCGGAAAATTTGCAGGTATTAGATTTTTCCCCATACCTTCACGGCCGTACAATTATTAATACAATATTATTACTAATCCTCTATTGAAATGAAGAAGTGTTTTTATCTCATGATGACCCTTGTGTGTATGACCGGTTCCATCTGTGCAAATCCTGTTCCCCGCATCAAGGGGAGGCTTGTTGAGGCAGGCAGTAACCAACCTATCGACTTCGCCGATATTCTCCTTATGTCGGGGGATAATGCTACCCCGGCGTATCAATCCCTGCCGGAAAGCGACGGGCGTTTTGTCCTGTCCGACGTGCGCGACGGGACGTATACCTTGCTCGTCAGGCTTATCGGCTTCGACGTATACACGCGCCCGGATATTATCCTCGACGCATCGACTACGACGCTCGACCTGGGCGTGATTGAGATGAAAGCCCTCGAAATCGGGCTGGCCGAAGTGGAAGTCGTCGCCGGCAAAAAACAGATCATCTATAAATTGGACAAGAAGGTGATCGAGGCCTCAGGCAACTTGCTGGCCGGAGGCGGCTCGGCTGTCGACATCCTTGAGAACACACCCTCGATACGCGTCGACGCCGAGGGGGAGGTCTCCTTCCGTGGCAGCAGCGGCTTCGCCGTATACGTCGACGGCAAACCCTCCGTCTTCAGCGGTACGCAGGCCTTGCAACAGATTCCTTCGGGACAGATCGAGAATATCGAAATCATCACCACGCCCTCCGCGCGGCATGACACCGGCGGCGATGTGGGCATCATCAACATCGTCACTAAAAGGGACTCGCGCGAGGGCTTCGGAGGCATGGTCAATGTTGCGGGCAGTACGCTGCTCTCGCGCAACGTCGACTTCCTCGTCAACAGCAGGACGGGCCGTTCGCAGTGGCATTTCGGCGGCAATTGGGCGGACAGGCTGCTCAAGAGCGATTTCGACCAGGATAAGACGACGTCAGTCAACGGCCTGTCTACTCATTCGCACTCCTCCGGCCCGCGCTCAAGCAATAACTTCAACTATTCGCTCAAAGGCGGCTGGCTTTATTCGCTCCCTAATACGTCCTTGTCCGCAGACCTTGAAGGGGGATACGGCGGACGTATACGGCAGGGCGACCTGGACTACTCGGAGGAGCATCCGGATGTGGCGCGGATTGATTACTTCAGCCGCGACTATTATCATATCGACGAGACTTACCTGCTCGGCTCCGTCGGCCTCGATCATAACTTCAACGACAGGGGGCACAGGCTGACTTCGCTCTTCTACCTCAAGTACGGCGGCGACGCGCTGGAGTATTTCCAGAGCGACCTCTTCGACGGCAACGTAGACCGCAGCCGCCTCGGCAAACCTTACGATGTGTTCAAGGATGCCAAGGCGAACTACGAGGCTACCGAGAAACGCGGCTCCAACCTCGCGCCGGCCTCTTCCGGCAGCGCATACGAGGACGATCACCGCCAGATGGGCCATCGGGCTTACGAGGACGAATACCGCTGGACGGTCCGCGCCAATGTCGACTATGTCTACCCCTACCGCCCGACGGGCCGCATAGAGGCGGGCTACCAATACTACTCCTACCTCGAAGACGGCGATTACAGCATGGAGTTCTGGAACCCGGAGGAGAAGAAGTTCATCTTCCGAAAGGACGACGCCATATACGATAACTTCTTCTACTTCCAGAACGGTATCAACTCGCTCTACGCCATCGTCGCCGACGCTTACAAAGCTTTCTCCTGGCAGGCGGGGCTGAGGGCGGAACATACACACCGCGTCCTGCGCAGCGATGTGCCGGAGGCCGACCGGACGTACAACGACCTGCACCTCTTCCCCTCCGTGCACCTCGGCCTCACGCTCCCCGGCGAACAGCAACTGATGGCGTCGTACTCGCGCCGCATCACCCGCCCCGACCTCTTCTACATGGAGCCTTACATCACGTATCGCGACTTCTACTCCGCCGAGATAGGCAACCCCGACATCCGCAACGAGTTCATCAACTCCTTTGAGCTGAACTATAAGAAGAACGTCGGCAACGCCGCACTCTCCGCCACCGTCTTCCACCGCCGCCGCGCCGACAAGATAGAACGCCTGCGTATCCCTTACGAATCGGCTATCCGCGCAGGCGTCACGCTCGACTCGATGGCTAACGTGGGCGACGACTATTCGTCGGGCATCGAGTTTAACGGACAGATGCAGGCCACGCGCCGCTGGAACACGGCCGTCAACGGCAGCCTGTACCACTACCGCGTCGTGAACAAGCTATTGCGGGACGCGCGCGACGAATCGAGCGCGAACTATGATATAACGCTCAACAATGCCCTCGACGCCGGACGCTACACGCGCATACAGCTCGACGCCAACTTCGTCGGCCCCTCGGTTACAACGCAGGGACGCACCGACGCCTTCTGGTACGTCAACCTCGCCATCCGCCAACAGTTCCTCAACCGCCGGCTCAGCGGCACGCTCTCCGTGCGCGACCTCCTACACTCGGCCCGCTACGCAAGCAATATCACAACCGCCGACCTCCGGTCGGTAACGAAGATACGGCCTGCCTATCCGCTCATAACGCTGACGCTAAGCTATACTTTCAATAACTTCAGGGCTAAAGAACAACAGGCAAAGGAAGACCGCGACCTCTTCGAAGGAACCAGGCACTGACCTCCGCGCTCTTGCGCCTGCATTTGTTTTTTCGTAAACTTGCCGCGCTTTTGGGAACGATTGATATTTGCTTATATGACTGATTCGGGTTTAAGATTATCTATGATTCATCATACGCTGCGCTTCGGCGAGCCTCGAGGGACGTCGCGCGGCGTGTATACGACGCGCGGCGTGTGGTACGTGACGGTATTCGATGGCGGGCGGTGGGGCGTCGGCGAGTGTGCGCCGTTGCCGAGTCTTAGCTGCGATGACTTGCCGGAGTATGCCTCGATACTCGCCTCGGTTTGCCGTGGCGTCGAGGAGGCGGGCTGTATTGATGTCGAGGCCGTTCGCCGGTATCCGTCCATATTGTTCGGGTTAGAGACTGCCTTCGGGCATTTGTCGGCGGGCAGCTTCAGGCTGTGGGATACGCCCTTCTCGCGCGGGGAGCAGGGTATACCGGTCAACGGCCTTGTCTGGATGGGCGGCTATGATGATATGCTCCGCCGTGTAGGGGAGAAGATCGAGGGCGGATTCAGGTGCATAAAGCTGAAGGTCGGGGCTATTGACTTCGACAGCGAGCTGGCCTTGCTCAGGCGCATACGGCGGCAGTTTACGGCTTCCGAATTAGAGCTGCGGCTTGACGCTAACGGGGCCTTTTCGCCTGCGGAAGCCCTTGAGAAGCTTCGACGGCTGTCGGACTTTGACATTCACTCCGTCGAGCAGCCCGTCCGCGCCGGACAGTGGGACGAGATGGCGCGGCTCGCAGACTTGTCGCCCATACCTGTCGCGCTCGACGAAGAGCTTATCGGGTGCAACAGCGTCGACGATAAGCGGCGGCTGATCGGCTGCATCCGTCCACAGTACATCGTCCTGAAGCCTTCGCTACACGGCGGATACGCCGGTTGCACGGAATGGATAGCGGAGGCGCAGGGGAGCGGCGCGGGATGGTGGGTGACGTCGGCCTTAGAGTCTAACGTCGGCCTTAACGCCATCGCCCAGTGGTGCGCCACGCTGCGTACGTCGATGCCTCAGGGGCTTGGCACGGGGAGCCTGTTCACCAATAACGTGCGTATGCCTCTGCAGATGCAAGCCTCGACGGATACGCCGCCGGCTCTGTGGTGGAAGGAGGCGAGGCCGTCGATCTGGGAAGGCGGCCGCGTCGGCGAGGCCCTTACCTCAGGCTCTACCGGCGAGCCGCGCACGTTCGTCATACGCCTGGAACACGCCGCAGCGAGCGCACGCGCCACATGCAGCGCACTCGGCCTCAAGCGCGGAGACCGCGCCCTGCTGTGCATGCCGCTCGAATACATCGGGGCAAAGATGATGATAGCGCGCAGCATAGTCGCAGGCCTTGAGCTTATCGTACGCGCTCCGTCGGGCAGACCGCTGGAGGATCCGGCGGATGTCGGAGGCGGCTTCAGGTTTGCGGCTATGCTGCCGATGCAGGTCTTTAACTCCTTGCAGACGCCTGCGGAGCGCGAACGGCTTATGGCGATAGGTATACTTATCATTGGCGGAGCCGCCTTAGACAAAACGCTTGAGGAGGAGTTGCGCAGCTTCCCCAACGCGGTTTATTCTACTTACGGAATGACGGAGACGTTGTCGCACATCGCTCTGCGGAGGCTTAACGGCAGGGAGGCCTCGGCGTATTACAGCCCGCTGGAGGGAGTGCGCGTCTGCCTGTCCGGCGACGGACGCCTGTGCATCGACGCGCCCGCGGTTACGGACGGGCGCCTGCTGACCAACGACATGGCTTGCGTGCTGCCCGACGGCCGCTTCCGCATCACAGGACGGTGGGATAACGTCATCAACACGGGCGGCGTCAAGGTGCAGGCCGAAGCCCTGGAGGACAGGCTGCGCGCATCAATGCCCGCAGCGTTCGCCGTCACGTCGATGCCCGACGCACGGCTCGGCGAGGCCGTCGTGCTGCTCGTAGAGCGTGGCGACTACACGGCGGAGAGCCTGCGCGAGATAGTCCGCTCGCTGCCCTGCGCCTACGAACGCCCGCGCCGCATACGGCAGGTAACGGCTATCCCCCTGACGGGAAACGGCAAGATTAACCGCGCAGCTTGCAAAGAGCTTGCGCTAACGCACGAAGATATATGATGCACCTGGCACGCAATGCGGCTCTGATGATACGCGGCTTCCAGTCCGGCGATGCGCGCTCGATAGCGGCCGAAGCGGACAATATCAAGATATGGAATAATATGTCGGACAGCTTCCCCAGCCCCTATACCGAAGAAGAGGCGATGGCTTACATCGAGCGCGCACAGTCGAAATCGCCTGCTCAAGACTTCGCCATCGTCGCCGCAGACAGGGCGATAGGCGGGATAAGCGTCGCGCCGCTGCAGGGCGTCGAACGCTTCAGCGCAGAGATAGGATACTGGATAGGCGAGAGCTACTGGAATCGCGGCATAGCCTCGTGGGCCGTCGGCGCCTTCTCGTCATACCTGCTCTCGGAAACGAGCATCGTGCGCCTCGTCGCAATAGTCTACGAATACAACCGGGCCTCGTCGAGGGTGCTTGAGAAAAACGGCTTCCGCCTTGTCGGCGTGATGCGGAAGGCGGCTTTTAAGAATAATAGCTTCGTGGACATGCTCTACTACGAGCGTTGCGGGTAGTCCCTCGCCTGTATTACCTCGCCGAGCGGCTTGCGAAGGAGCTTGGATTCTATCCAGGCCGTGAAGTCGAATATGTTTAGCAGTTGCCGCTCGTACTTGTCCTCGTGCAAATCATTGATCTTTTGCAACAGCTTCCTGTGCATATCCATCCTTTGGCTATAAAGTACGGGCAGGTTGTACTTGTTGAGGAAGACGAGTATCAGCCGCTCCGTCTGGAAGGAGAACTCGCGCTTTAGCGACAGGCAGCGACGTATGGAGCGCGATTCATGCCTTACGAGATCGAAGTTTCCCGTCTCGTAATAGATGATCAGCCTCACGAGCCGTATTGTTTTCATCATAGGCATGTACTCGATGTTGCGGTCGAAGACTATGGGGTTTATGATCTTCTTGGCCGTCGCGTACTCCCTAAGCCCGACGTGCACGAGGGCCGTGTACAGCAGCAGCTCGCATTTGCGGACGGGGTTCAGCAGCGATTGGTTATCGAATAAGCCCTTATAGCTATCCGCCAGCCGGCGGCATCCTTCGTAATCGCCCTTGTCGAAGAGCGGGAAGAGCTTGTACTGGAAGATGAGGCAAAGGACGTTCGTATTAAACTCAAGCGAATACGTCGAGAGGCTTTCAAGTTTCCCGATAAAGAAGCCCATCTCTTCGTAGTTCCTTATCGAGCGCAGGTTGCTGAGTATCCCTTCAATGACCGAGAGGTAATATATCGGCGGATTGGCCCAGAACTGCGTATTGCTTTCAAACAGCAGGGCCAGCTCCCTGAACGAGCGCAGGGCGGACGAGAAATCGCCTACGCCCATGAGGTAATTGGCCTGGAAAAGCTTATGGTTCTTCATTCCCTCGAAGTTATTCTCCTCGCCCTCCAGTGATGCCGAGATGTAGAGCTCGCTGACCATAAGATCGTCCAACTCCTTCTTCTGCTTAGCCGACCTGACGTTGCCTTTATGGATGAGGCGGTATTTGAGGAGGTCGTAGAGGGAGGCTTGCTCGGTTATTTTCCTTATGTTTTTAATCATATTCACCTGCTCGTAATGCTTGTGGTACAATTCTTCCTCCGAGATATTAGGGAAATTAAGCCGCAGCATATACTCCAGCTCCAGCTTGGTGGCTATCAGGAGTATTTCGTACGCCTCGTGCTTACGGGCCTGGGCGACTATCTCCGACAGCATGTCGAAGCACTCGCCGAACATGGAGCGTTCGTACATGACACGCACCTTCGACAGCTTGCGGAACAGGTCGTAATACGCATCCTTCTTCTTGCGGAGGAGGACGAGCGTATCCAGTATCCTGTCAAACAGGTAATGCACCGACATATCGAACGAAGAGCCCTTAGCAGCCTCGCGGTAGGCGTTGCGTAGCGTATCCTCGTCGCTGACAGCCATGCCCGCAATCAGGCGGTACAAAACCATATAATCCTGCGTCCTCTCCTTGTCCATGGATACCGCAAGATGCTTCTTCTCCGACTTGGTCAACGAATTTATAAGGTAAACCAAAGAATCCAACCGTTTCATTCTTCCGTCACAGCGCTATTTGAATTTATAAGATTACGCAAATATAATACGAAGCTACCGTTCCGGAAAAGATTACCGCGCTATTTAACGCAACTCCGGCGCAGCATCCCCCCGCGAAAGCCCTCCGACGGGCGAAATGGGCGGAGAATTTTTTCCCCTTCGGGAAAGCGTCGACGGCGTTTCGGCCGTAGGCGTGGCTGCAGTCTTCCCGATTGAGCCGTTACCTTTTTTCACGCGGCGGCAGAGGTGGCTCCTTGCTGCGCAGGGCGGCTTAATCGTGAGAGCGAAAGCCGCGCCCACGGCCGAAACGCCGTCGATGCTTTCCCGAAGGGGAGAAAAGAAAAGGAGGGGAGATTTTTCCCGCGAAAGCCTCCCGACGGGCGAAAGGGCGAAGAATTTTCCCGCGAAAGCCTCCCGACGGGCGAAGGAGGGGAGAATTTTCCCACGAAAGCCTCCCGACGAGCGTTTGAGGGGATAAATTTTTAACGAAAGCCTCCCGACGAGCGAAGGAGGGGAGAATTTTTCCACGAAAGCCTCCCGACGGGCGAAGGAGCGGAGAATTTTTTAGCGAAAACCTCCCGACGGGCGTTTCAGGGGATAAATTTTTGGCGAAAGCCTCCCGACGAGCGTTTCAGGTGATAAATTTTTAGCGAAAGTCTCAAACGCTGCGTTTCAGGGGATAAATTTTTAGCGAAAGTCTCAAACGCTGCGTTTGAGGGAATAATTTTTTCGCGAAAGCTTCCCGACGGGCGTTTTAGGGAATAATTTTCTGACGAAAGCTTGCCGACGGGCTATTTGTTAAAGTGTGTTTATACAATTGCTTGCCGACGGGCGTTTGGGGGAATAATCTCTTGACGAAAGCTTGAATTTCCGCTTGTTCGTTAAATTGTGTTTAGATAATTGCTTGCCGACGGGCGTTTGAGGGAATAATCTCTTGACGAAAGCTTGAATTTCCGCTTGTTCGTTAAATTGTGTTTAGATAATTGCTTGCCGACGCCTGCGGCAGGGAAAAGTGTTAATACGAAAGCCTGCCGACGCTTGCGGGGGGGAATAATTTTTCAGCGATCGGCTCTTGAGATTATATATCCGAGCGAATAATATGATTTTTCAGGAGCCGACGGCGACTACTTTTGCCCGTACTAAAGCAGATGGATGAACCGCAGCAATGGATAACACACTTAACCCCGCGAAGAAAAGAATCGTAGTCGTCGGCAGTTCCAATACAGACATGGTTGTCAAGGCCAAGAGGCTGCCCGTACCAGGAGAAACAATACTGGGCGGGACGTTCCTCATGAGCCCCGGCGGCAAAGGCGCTAACCAGTCGATCTCGATAGCTCGGCTTGGAGCCGACGTAGTTTTCGTGTCCAAGATCGGGAACGACCTGTTCGGCATGCAGGCGCGCGAGATATATAAGTCGGAGATGATAGATACGCGCTTTGTGTTCACCGACGAGAAGAACCCGTCGGGCGTGGCGTTGATTTCGATAGACACGTTCGGCGAGAACTGCATCATAGTAGCCGCCGGCGCGAACATGTCGCTGACGGTGCAGGATATAGACAAGGCGTACAAGTCGATACAGGAGGCCGACATGGTGCTGCTTCAGTTAGAGATACCGCTGGATACGGTGGAGCACGTCGTGGATATGGCCTACGACCTGCGCAAGCGCGTCATCCTCAACCCCGCTCCCGCCGCCCACCTGAGCGAGAAGCTGATGAAGAAGCTGTACGCCATACTCCCGAACCGCATAGAGGCGGAGATGCTTACGGGCATAAAAGTAACCGACCGGGAGAGCGCGCGCAAGGCGGCCGGGATAATCAGGGGCAAGGGCGTCGATAACGTCGTCATCACGCTCGGCAAGGAAGGCGCCTATGTCGACGGCATGGGCTGCGGCGCGCTGCTGCCCGGCAAGGAAGTCGAGACGGCCGATACGACAGGCGCCGGCGACGTTTTCTGCGGCGCGTTCAGCGTCTACATGTCCGAAGGTCGCACGCTGACCGAGTCCGTCGCCTTCGCCAACGCCGCCGCCTCGGTAGCGGTGACGCGGATAGGCGCTCAAAGTTCGATACCCTACCGCTATGAGATTGATATGAATTAGTTTTAACCCATTAATAAAATTACCATGTTTATTGTAGAGAATTATCCGGTGGCGATCCTGCTGTGCGTCGTTACGATGCTATGCTGGGGGTCGTGGGGCAACACGCAGAAGCTGGTTGCCAAGAGTTGGAGATACGAGCTGTTTTATTGGGACTATGTGATCGGGATAGTCGTCACGGCCCTGGCGCTCGGATTCACGCTGGGCAGCATAGGCGAAGGCGGCCGCAGCTTCGTCGCCGACCTGTCGCAGGTCGAAGCATCGAACTTCTGGAGCGCGTTTGCAGGAGGCGTGAT
Source organism: Tannerellaceae bacterium (assembly GCA_031267205.1). Lineage (GTDB taxonomy): Bacteria > Bacteroidota > Bacteroidia > Bacteroidales > Tannerellaceae > DFXE01. The sequence continues at coordinate 9,205 of JAIRZN010000121.1, forward strand.
ATTTAACGCCGCCAATATCCTGTTGTCGGCGGCGGTAGCGCTGGCAGGCATGTCGGTCGCCTTCCCCGTAGGGGTAGGATTAGCGCTGGCGATAGGCGTCTTCGTCAACTACTTTGCAACGCCAAAGGGCGACCCGCTGTTCCTCTTCTCAGGCGTGGCGCTTGTGGTCGTAGCCGTCGTGGTCAACGGCATAGCGTCGGGCAGGATGAGCAGCGCAGGCGGCGGCAACAAGTCGTCGAGGCGCGGACTGATGCTATCGGTGGCCGCCGGCATACTGATGTCGCTGTTCTATCGTTTTGTAGCGGCGGCGATGGACTTAGACAACTTTGTATCGCCCGTGCCCGGCATGGCGACGCCCTACTCGGCGTTCTTCATCTTCTCGCTTGGCGTATTGGCGAGCAATTTCATCTTCAACACTATCGTGATGAAGAAGCCGTTCACGGGCGAGCCTGTCGCCTACGGCAAATACTTCGCCGGCAGTATCAGGACCCATTCGGTAGGCATACTCGGCGGCGTCATCTGGGGATTAGGTACGCTGTTCAGCTATATAGCGGCGGGCAAGGCCGGCGCGGCCATCTCGTATGCACTGGGGCAAGGCGCGCCTATGATTGCCGCGTTGTGGGGGATATTTATCTGGAAGGAGTTCAAGGACGGGCCGAAGTCGAATAATATACTCCTTACGCTGATGATCATCTTCTTCCTCGCAGGTCTCGGCACGATTGTGTATGCAGGACTATAAGCTTTTCGAAGTCATGGAAGACAAAGGAAGCAGCATAGTCGTAGTAGGGAGTTCGAACGTAGACCTGATAGCCCGCGTGTCACACCTGCCGTCGCCCGGCGAGACCGTCGGCGAGGCTGTTTACACGACAGCCTACGGCGGCAAGGGCGCCAACCAGGCCATCGCCGCAGCGCGCACCGGAGGCGAAGTCACGTTCGTCTCCAACCTCGGAGAAGACGCCTACGGCAGGCATCTCCTCCCCTATTTCCGCGACAACGGTCTCGCGACGGATCACATATACCTCGAAAAGGGGCATCCGACAGGCGTAGCGTTCATCCTTGTCGCCGACAGCGGCGAGAACTGCATATCGGTAGCCCCCGGAGCGAACTGGCTCCTGAAGGGCGAGAAGCTTGAGCAAGTATTCAGCCTCGTCGAGCAGTCGCGCATAATCTTGCTCCAGTTCGAGATACCGTATCAGTCGGTAGTGCAGTTAATAGAGCATGCCGCCGCCTCAGGCGTCAAGGTAGCCCTTAACCCAGCACCCGCGCGCAAGATCGGCAGCGACGTACTGAGCAAGGTCGACATACTGATACTGAACGAGACGGAAGCCGAAGCCATCACCGGCCTTAAGTTCTCCGGCGACACGCCGCTGTCGATAGCCGGCGAGCTGTTCCGCAAGGGGCCCGGCACGGTTATACTGACGATGGGGCATAACGGCGTCTTCGTCTATACGGCCGATATACGTGCGCACCTGCCGGCGCATCAAGTGCCGGTCGTAGATACGACGGCAGCCGGGGATACGTTCTGCGGCGCCTTTGTCACGCACCTGGCCCGCACGGGCGATGTCAGCGAGGCCGCGAGGTATGCAAATGCAGCCGCCGCGCTGTCGGTCACTACGCTCGGCGCACAACCCTCGATACCCCGCCACGCGGATATAGAGGCCTTCCTCAGGGAGGAGCCGGCAGTGGATGTTAGTAACTAAATCAACAATCAATTTTTAATCATATGAAATCACAATTCATTCTAATCTTATGTTTCTTGCTGAGCGCATTCGTTCCGGTGACGGCCCAGCAGGGAGGAACCGTCAAGGGAACTGTTATCGACGAGGGCGGCTTTCCCGTTTCGGAAGCTACCGTCGTTGTAAAAGGCTCCCAAACCGGTACGATCACCGACGCCGACGGCAAGTTTGAAATCACGGCCCGAAGCAGCGACATACTCGTCGTCTCGTTCCTCGGATACCTTTCGCAAGAGATAGGCGTAGGCTCGCAGCGGACAATCGGCGTCGTGCTTAAGGAAAACAGCCTGGCTCTTGAGGCCGTAGTCGTTATGGGCTATGGCGTCCAGCAGAAAAAGCTGATAACAGGATCTACCGTACAGGTATCCGGCAAGGATATTGAGCGGCTCAACTATGTCGACGTCCTTGCCTCGCTGCAAAACCAATCCCCAGGCGTCAATATCACGCCAAACTCCGGCCTGCCCGGCGAAGGATACAAGGTAAATATCCGCGGCTTGGGCACGACGGGAAACGCTACGCCCCTGTACGTAATCGACGGAGTAGCGGGCGGCGATATCCAGAGCCTGAACCAGTCCGACATCGAGTCGATAGACATACTCAAGGATGCGGCGTCTACGGCTATCTACGGGGCGCGCGCCGCTAACGGCGTCATCCTCGTCACCACCAAGCAAGGCAAAGCCGGAAAGCCGAAGATCTCTTACGACACCTACTACGGCATACAGAATGTCTATAAGACGCTCGCCCCGCTGACCGCCAAAGAGTACATTGCAATACAGAACGAAGTCAACTTCAACGAAGGAACGCCGGCGTTCGACTATGCCACGCGCCTGCCCGTAATCTACGGCAAGATACAGGACGGCTCATTCAACGGCACGAATTGGATGGAGGAAATACGCAACCCTGACGCCCTCGTATACAGCCATGCCTTGAATATAACCGGAGGCACGGAGGCGAGCACGTACTCGCTGGGCTTCTCGTATATCTCGCAGGACGGTATACTCGGCAAACCGGCTAATCCCAACTTCGAGCGCTATACGGCCCGCGTAAACTCCGACTACGTCCTGCTCAGGGCGAGCGACTTTGACGCCGTGAAGGTGGGCGAGAACTTTACGTACACGGGCCGCTTCAAGAACGGCATCGGTATCGACGACATCTACTGGAACGACATACGCAATATGCTCACCACATCGCCCCTTATGCCCGCCTATAACAGCGCCGGAGGCTTCTACGACCAGTCCAATAAGCTCGAAGACCGCTGGGACATCGAAGGCACGACCTCCAACCCCGTCGCCGGCATGGTTTATTCGCGTGGTATGAACAAGGAGAAGAACTACTCGATGCAAGCCAACGTTTATGTAGAGATACAGCCGGTGAAGAACCTCAAGTTCAGAAGCAGCTATGGCTATAAGAAGGAAGACGGCACGTACAGGCAGTATACGCCGACGTATCAACTCTCGTCCACCAATGTAAGGGCGAACGACGAAGTAGGCCAGTCACAATGGAACGGCTCTTCATGGACGCTTGACAACACCCTGTCGTATATCTTCAAGCTGAAGAACGAACATAACTTCGACCTTATGCTCGGCCAGTCCTTAGAACGTAGCGGAAGCGGCGAATCGGTCGGCGCATCGAACGCCAACAGCCTCTTCCCCGGCGCGTTCAACTATGCATACATAGACAATACTACAAACACGGTCGGCAATATGAAGGGCGTAAGCGGTTCGCCTTGGGATGAGGGAGCGTTGGCGTCGTTCTTCGGAAGGGTCAACTATAACCTGAGGGAGACCTATATGGCGTCCTTTATACTAAGAGCCGACGGATCGTCGAACTTCGCGAGAGGCAACCGCTGGGGTTACTTCCCGTCCGTCTCGGCAGGCTGGGTGATGACTAACGAGAGCTTCATGGCTCCTGCAAAGGAGGTCGTAGACTTCCTCAAACTGAGAGCAAGCTGGGGGCAGAACGGCAATTGCAATATCGGAGCCTTCCAGTATTCTTCGCAAATAGACCTCTACGCTCCTTACGGCTTCGGCCTGGATAAGGATCAGAACTATGTCGGGGCTTACCTCAAACAGATAGCCAATGCGGGCATCAAGTGGGAAACGTCCGACCAGATAGACATAGGCTTGGACGCAAGGCTGCTGGATTCAAGGCTGGGCATCACCTTCGACTGGTATCGCAAGATGACGGGCAACTGGTTGGTGCAGGCTCCCGGCCTTGATATATGGGGCACAGACCCTCCGATGAAGAACGGCGGCGATGTGAAGAACCAAGGCGTTGAAGTCGCCCTGACATGGAACGACCGCGTGCAGGATTTCAATTATGAGCTGCAACTGAACGTCACCCGCAACCGAAACGAAGTACTATCCATAGACAACGACGAAGGCATCATAAACGGCCCTGCGAATGTACTGATAGACGGAACTCCCGAAATATTCCGCGCCCAGGAAGGCTATCCTATCGGATACTTCTGGGGATACAAGACGGCCGGTATATTCCAGAATGCCGAACAGTTAGCCGCTACGGCTGTGAAACTGAATAACGCGAAGGTCGGCGACGTTATCTTTGTCGACTACGACGGCAACGGCGTCATAGACCTGCGTGACAAAACGATGATCGGCAACCCGCATCCTAAAGTAACCCTCGGATTCAATGCAAACTTTTCGTACAAAGGCATCGACCTCTCAATCGCCACCTACGGCTCGTTCGGGCAACAGGTAGCCCGCTCCATACGCGCCTTCAATACGCAGGAGATATTCCAGCGCTGGCACGGCGAAGGTACGTCCAACCAGTATCCGCGGCTTACCACCATCAACAATCCCAACTGGAACTACTTCTCCGACATACATATCGAAGACGCCGATTACCTGAAGATACAGAATGTCTCCTTAGGATACGACTTCAAACGTATATTCCCGAACATACCGCTTGGGCAGGCAAGGATATACATAACCGCGCAAAACCTCTTCACGTTCACTTCATACTCCGGTATGGATCCCGAAATAGGTTATTCGGCGGGCGAATCATGGGGTAAGGGTGTCGACCTGGGTTATTATCCCGCAGCAAGGGTATATATGATAGGCGCTAATCTTAAATTTTAAATCTAAAGGAATATGAAACGGATAATATATTTTATATCGGCGCTGGCTATTATATCTTTGGCCGGTTGCGATGATTTCCTCGATACAACGAATTATAAAGAGAAGGATTTGACTAACTTCCCGCAAACAACGGACGACGCCAACCAGATGCTCACCGGAGTATACGCGTCGATGAATGTCGATGTCAAATCGGGATTTTATCTCGCAGAGCTGGCCTCCGACGACCGCTTCGGCGGCGGTGGCCAGGACGATAAACAGATGCACGCCATCGACAGGCTTATGAACGTAGGAGCGGATATGTGCGGCGACTTGTGGTGGGCGCGTTACAAGGGTATAGAAAGGGCTAACTTGCTGCTCGAAAACATCGACCGCGTAACGGGCTGGAAAAATGACCGCGATAAAGCCCGTGTCATAGGCGAAACGCTTTTCCTTCGCGCCTTGTTCTACTTTGAACTGGCCGAAGTATACGGCGAAGCGCCGCTCATGTTGACTACCGAAGCGCTTAACTTGCCTAAATCGCCTGCCGATGACCTGTTCGCACAAATCACAGCCGACCTGAAACAGGCGATAGAAACGTTGGACGCCACCAGGTACAACCCCGAACAGGCCGGACATGCCTCCAAATGGTCGGCTGAGGCTTTGATGGCGCGCGTGTTCCTGTTCTACACCGGATACTACAACAAAGAGGCCCTCCCCCTGGCCGGAGGAAGCGGCGTGACAAAGGCCCAGGTCGTAGCCTGGCTCGAAGACTGTATCGCAAACAGCGGACATCAGTTGATAACGGATAGCTCCAACCCCGGTCACGGCTTCTTTAATCTATGGCCTTATTCAAACGAATATACCGCCCTCGACTATCAATGGGCGCAGGAGAATAGTTTGAAATGGGCCGGCGACGGTAACAGCGAAACCGTCTTCGCCGTCAGGTACAATAACTTTACCGATTGGGATCATACGGGTTACTCCAATATGCACGCCACACACTTCGGCCTGCGCACCCCGAACGGCAATGTGTCGACCTTCCCGTTCGGCGAAGGTTATGGCGCCGGTACGGTAAATCCACAGTTGATAGATGCATGGAAAGCGTCCGAACCGGATGATATCCGCTTGGCGGGATCTGTCATTGATGTCGAAAACGACCTCCCTGAATTTCAGTGGGGCGCCGACCTCCAAATGGAAGAAAGCGGCTATTTCCAAAAGAAATACTTGGCTATAACGGCCTATGACCACAGCCGGGATGACGGTAACGGCGGCTTCCATTTCCTTACGTCTTACTCGCACCTGATGTACAACACGCCCGAAGCTCCTATCGAACTCGCCAGTACGCAAGACCTGGTTTTGATTCGCTTTGCCGACGTCTTGCTGATGCATTCCGAATTGACTCAGACTGCGAACGGAATAAACCAGGTCCGAGAACGCGCAGGGCTGGCTCCTATCAATGCTTATACGCTCGACGCCTTGAAAAAAGAACGACGCTTTGAACTTGCCTTCGAGGGACTGCGCTGGTACGACCTTATGCGCTGGGGCGATGCCGCAGCCGCATTGGAAAAACAGGGACAGGCCATGGTTCGCAACATGGCAGGCGACCTCGTTCAAATGGCTTCCTACGGCGGAGGCTGGGCTGCGCGTTATAATGCTACCGGAGGCTTCTGGCCTATTCCTCAAACGCAAATCGCAAGATCGGGCGGGACGCTTACGCAAAATAAAGGCTGGGGCGTATCCGATGCCGATTATCTGGGCTGGTAAATATCTATTCATTCTTATACTAAAAAGATCATGAACAAAATAACATTGTTAATAACATCGCTTGCGGCTTTATTCTCGGCCTGCAATCCTATTGAAACAAAGTATTCGATCGGAAGGGATTATAATGTTGACGAGCTTGATATATCCGTCAAGGCTGTCGTCGTAGATGGGAAAAATACTAATAAGCTTATATTTGAAAACCACTCCCCCATACTGGGCGAATGGGATTATTCCTTCGGCATCACCGGCCAACAGGTTACGGATACGGCCATCATCGTCGTCGAAGGGCCTTTAGACGTTACCTTCAAAGGCTTGAACCCTTCGGGTACGACCATAACCAAAAATTTCGTCGTAAACATTGAAGTATTACACTTCCCTGTTCCCCCGGAATGGGCGTTGCTTTGCGGCGACGGGACAAAAGTATGGGAGTGGGAAGTGGACGAAGTCGAAGACGGCCCCTTCGGAGCAGGCGGATACCGTGATACTCACGAACCTTGGGATCCTACCGACCTCGACGACCTCGACGGCGGATGGTGGGAACAGCCCGGATGGGGCGAAGGAGCTACGATGACTTTCTCAATCAGGGGCGCCGCCTTCTCCAAAACCGATGCTACGCACAGCAAAACGGAATACGGGACCTTTACCTTCGATATGTCGCAGAAACTGACAAACCTGTGGGAGCCTGACGAAATATGGTCGCACGGCAAACTGCGTATCTACGGCGGGACGTCCATCCTTGCCGGCCGTGTGCCTCACTATGACGAGTGGTATATATACGACGTATATGAGTTCGACATCGTGGAACTGAGCGAAGACCGTTTGGTGCTGGCTTATTGGCTTGAACCGAGGGAATGGTGCGAAGAGGCTTACTTCTGGATATTCAGGCCTTCCGATAAACATGTCGGGGAATATTAACGCAAGCCCGGATAAATATAAAAGAATAATGACATGAAGAAATACATCCCGTTATTGCTTTTCAGCCTCGCATGTTCCTGGTGCTCATACGCCCAGAAATACCCCTATAACGGCCTTAATTCCAATATGGGGAACCTGTATCAATTGTCCGACGCAAAAACGCGGTCAATCAGCCCCGAAAACTTTACCGGCGAAAAAGGTAAAGGCGGAATGGCGGACATAAAGGACAACAAGCTGCCCAACACGGCCAATTCATCATGGGCTGCACGCGATCTGGGACAAGGATGGAAGGTGAACCCCTATGTCACCATAGAATCGGGCAAAACCTTCACCTTAGCCGAGATAACGGGTTCGGGCGCCATACAGCACATATGGATGACGCCCACCGGCAACTGGCGTTTCTCAATCCTGCGTATTTACTGGGACGACGAAAAAGAGCCTTCTGTAGAATGCCCCGTCGGGGATTTCTTCGGAATGGGTTGGGGAGTGTATGCTCCCCTCTCCTCGCTGGCCGTATGCGTCAACCCGGGAAGCGCCTTCAACTGTTACTGGACAATGCCCTTCCGCAAAAAATGCAGGATAACAATGGAAAACATCAACGACAGTGAACCGATGAATCTCTACTACCAGATTGATTATACCCTGACCGACGTTCCCCAGGATGCAGGCTATTTCCACGCCCAGTGGAGGCGCACAAACCCCGACGTTACGTCCGATTACACAATCATAGACGGCGTAAAAGGCAAAGGCCAGTACGTCGGAGTGTATATGGCTTGGGGAGTGAACAGCAACGGCTGGTGGGGCGAAGGGGAAATCAAATTCTTCCTCGACGGCGACAATGCGTACCCTACCATATGCGGCACCGGGACGGAGGACTATTTCTGCGGCTCATACAACTTCGACCGCGAAGGCCGGTACACCGAATACACCACACCCTACGCCGGTTTGCATCAAGTAATACGCCCCGACGGAACATACAAGTCGCAGCAACGCTTCGGCCTGTACCGCTGGCATATCACAGACCCTATACGTTTCGACAGCAACCTCCGCGTCACAATACAGGATCTCGGCTGGAGGCATGGAGGCCGCTACCTGCCTCAGAAGTCTGACATATCGTCGGTAACTTTCTGGTACCAAAGCGAACCCCATGCAAAATTCCCCGCACTGCCCGCCTGGCAAGAGCTTGAAGTAAACTGATTCGCACCCCCTCGCTAAATCCCCGCATATCCGTAGACAAAATCACAGGTATGCGGGGATTTTCTTTGGAAAGAAATATCCAAAAGCAAATTCAAGCAAGATAGAGCAAACTAACTGATTTACAACGTTTCCAATCAAAACAAAACAAGTCGATAAGGACGGGAAAGGACAGGGGAATATCCTTTTTGGACAGAGTTCAGTTACTAAACTATGCACCAAAAAAGCAAAAACGGATAAAATGGTGTAAACGCCTGAACCATTGGTGATAACTTCTTCGATTTTCTCTCCGCTGCAAGCAGTAAAAAGGCAAAATATTGTGTATTTAGGAAGAGTTTCCGTTACGAATACGTTACCTGTTTTTACATTGCAGCGTCTATTCAAACAACGGATTTTCC
>JAIRZN010000146.1 GCA_031267205.1 Tannerellaceae bacterium
AAATGCCGTTTCATTTGCCGAAAAGGGTTGTTGTACAATGGAACAGGGCTTTGCTTTTTTCGGGGTTTCCGGTTGAGGGAGTGGACTGTGTGTCAATTTTCCTGCGGCCAAAGCCGGACGGGAAACAGCAAATTGAGCAATACCCTCATCACAGGGCAGACCCAAAAGCAAGTCGCGATTGATTATTTGCAAAATCTCGATGAAATCCTTTGGACTGTTGCAGTTCAGGTTGTTCAGTTTCCCGACCGTATCGAAGCAGTCGCCGCTGTAAGCATCGTTACCAAAGTCTTTTATCCGATAGCAGTCATGGCGACGGTCGAAATAGATATTGCACGACGCTTTGCGATCCTCGTAAAGAGGGTTCAGGAAGTTGCGTCCCACGCGCCAGTTGCCCGGAATATAATACTTGAAAACGCCTAAGCCGTTACCTGTCAGTTTTAATATTTCGTCTCTGCTCAAAATGGAGTTTGTGGTTTTTAATTAAGTCCTGTAGGCATTCATCGCCGCTACGGATGATGTGTTCATTGAGCAACCGGCTTACCTCACTTAACCTGTAAAAGTTCTTTCCTCTAATCTTCGAATAGTTGATAAGCCGTTGCGAACGCAGACGCTGTAACGTCTTGGCGCTTATTTTCAGAAAGGTACATATTTCGTAGCTGTCAACCCATCCTTCCGTGGATTCTTCATCCTCACGTTTCTGATGTTCAACGACGAACTTGGCAATCATATTGATTTTCGCCACTAAATCTTTAAATACCTGTGATTCAACAGTAATAACTTCCATAAGCGAACATTTTAAAATTTACTCCGCAAAGGTCAGGACTTTGAAAATCTCGAATTATCAACTTGATAATTGCAATGGGTGATATTTAATACAGTTTAACAAATTGGAATTTATTAATAGCTGATATACAGCTATTTAAAATTTAAACAAAGTGGCAAAAAGGGATAAATTGGAGGAAAAATCATCACTATTTTGTATTTCGCTATATAACAGGACTATATATGAAAATAAAGAAGTAGGAGCAGCTAAAACAGGGATAATATACATGAAAAATCATACCTGGATTGCAAATTACACAAGAAGAAAAATAACAGGATAGGATTGAACAGTAGCAATTAACAGGCACAACACAAGTAAAATGTTGGAAATAAGTAAGTATATAGTTTATTATGTGTAGTGAATCCGATGTTTGTATTTCATGATCGACAGTGAAAACACATCTTTCAGAGGGGTGGAAGTTGGGATATGTTCAAACTCAAGATCCGGTTAAAACGATTTTTCAAATAATCCATAGTATTCAATTTAAATTTCAAGGACACTCATCTATATCCCTGTCATATAACGGGATATAGCTATCGTCCGCCTCCGGTAAGCTATCATCCCAATACTCCTCATCCTCGTCTTGTGGTTTGTTTCGACCGTCAAACCGTTCGAGGATATCTTTTGCATACAGAGCCGCTTCCGGATAACGTTTATCGTTGACATATTTTCTGAGCAATCCGATTTTATCTTTGGGAATATGGAAAAAAGATTTCAAATCTATCCCGACAATCCGGTTTATCCGCTGAAGCTCGTTTCGACGTTCAAGAGGCAAAGCGGAACAGGCTTTGCAAATGTGGGCAGCATGACCTTTCCCACTGAATTTCTCATTGGCCTTGTGTTCGCCACAAACATGGCAGTAGTGTCCCTGACGTTTCTTTTTCATGCCGTAAAAATATATATTTTTAGGCAATGAATAAAACCGTAAAAGTAAAAGACATTGAAAATGCAAATAATCGTTGCTGAATATTAATGTATTCGGGTAAATCTATCGCAGTTGCAGTGATAGTGTACAAACCCAAAGACGGTATTTAAAGTGACACACATCTGGATGGGAGGATTAGAGAGGTTGATTATTTCCAAAGCGGCTCATTTTGCCAATCGTTCATAAACCCCATTTTATAAACGGGAATGGAAGGATTTGCCTCTATCAATCTGCGTATCCGGGCTTTTATCCGGTGTCCGGGCGCTACTTCATTACACAAATACAACATGCAGGAAATAATCAGGAACGGTTTCTTCTTTTGCGCTTCCGTAAGCGGGTTGTTAAACCAATGCCCTTTGGGATTATTCAATCTGTTAATTGGTTTTTTACCCATATTCACATTCCAAAGGCGGGAATGATGGGCGATAATATTCCTGATACCTGAAACGACTTCCAGCCAACTGGAAAGTTCATTATGGAAATTCAACCCCATCTCATTTGCAATAACAGATTTTTCAGGCAATTGGTGTTTCAGATTCTTATACAGTTTCGACAGCGTCCCCATTGACGCCACCTCCAATGTTTTCCACGCATCTGCCGGTTGATTGGGGAAACGAAACCGATGGTCTTTGATGAAGATATCCCGACTACGGTCAAATTCCTTTTGCAATTCGTCTATTGTATTTTGGTGTACGGTTTTTACTACTCCGTTTACCGTTACGGTCGTATCATCAAACAGGGAAACATCAAGATACCACAAACCTCCATGGGAAAGGGAAAGGTGGTAAATCATTTTTGTGCGCAGGGCAATTTCTATTCTTTCGATGGCATCAAAGAGTATCAATCTCAAACGACGGTCAAATTGATACCGCTCAATGACATCCTCAAAATATGTGCCGGGATTGAATGTATGTAACGTATAATCGCTTTGCATATCCCACCAGTAGCCTTTCAAACGATAGTAACTGATATTCCTGAAAAAACGGATTGCTGCATTTTCATCACGAAAAAGCATTCCTCTTTGCTTAAGAAGGGCTATTTGATCAACAATCGTATATGCAGGTTTGTTCGCCACTTTGTTATAAATAAAAAAATGACCCGCCTGCAGTTCTTACGGTATGCAAAACGGGTACTGTCAGCGCAAAGATACGTGATTTTTTCAAATGTTCATTGTTTTCTTCATTGTTCTCTTGCGGGATAGTTATTTTTTTTTAACATACATGCAGGGGTATTAAATGCTTCATCTCCTGTCCTCTCATATATGTTTATTATATTAATAATCAGCTTTTTATATGTCTATTTTTCGGCAATACGGGCATACCATATTTTCGGGGCAGACAGAAAATTATAACTCCGTTATTTTCAATTTATCAAAGCAAACTGGAGCCGGGCTTTGACAATTCGATAGTGCAACTCCTATTTACAGTTCCACCAGTCAAATGACAAGTTATTTTCAGGACAAATATTCAATAATCTGTAAAGTTTTTTAGGACAAGTCAATCCTTATTTACTGCAATTTTGTACAGGTCAAATCTATCCCTGACAGGTTGCTCCCCAGCAGAGCCTGTTTACGTTTTGATTTGACGCCGCAAAGGTACGATAGCTTTGAAATAAAGTCATATTTTATCCATCAGTGCGTTATTACGGCTTTATCATGTATCTTTGCGACCGGGAGTAACTTTTAATGGGGAAAAATTATAATTTAGTTTAATTTATTTATGGGAAATGAGAAGGTTCGTTGCTTGATAATCGGTTCGGGACCGGCAGGCTATACAGCGGCTATATATACCTCGCGCGCTAATATTAATCCTGTGCTTTACGAAGGCATTCAACCGGGAGGGCAGTTGACCGTCACTACCGAAGTTGAGAACTTCCCCGGATACCCGGAAGGGGTTGCGGGGCAGCAATTGATGGATGACCTGAGGAAACAGGCGATGCGTTTCGGCGCAGATATACGCACAGGCATCATCACGTCGGTCGATTTATCCGCCCCGCCTTACAAGGCAGTCGTCGACGGGGATAAGGTTATCGAAACGCAGACGCTTATCATCGCCACCGGCGCGGCTGCCAAATACCTGGGTCTTGCAGACGAGCAGAAGTATGCAGGCATGGGAGTTTCGGCCTGCGCCACTTGCGATGGCTTTTTTTACCGCAGGAAAGTGGTAGCTGTTGTAGGCGGCGGGGACACGGCTTGCGAGGAGGCTCTTTACCTTTCATCATTAGCGTCGAAGGTCTACTTGATTGTCCGCAAAGACCATCTGAGAGCTTCCAAGGTGATGCAAAAACGAGTCTCGGATACTCCCAACATTCAAATCCTATTCGAGCATAACGCCGTAGGGCTGTATGGCGAAAACGGAGTGGAAGGCGTCAACTTGGTCAAAAGAAAAGGCGAGGCCGACGAAGAGCGGGTATCCGTTGCTATCGACGGCTTCTTCCTTGCTATCGGCCATACTCCCAATTCCGGAATATTCAAACAATGGCTTGATACCGACGGGACGGGATACATAAAAACCCTTCCCGGCTCCCCACTGACCAAACTTCCGGGAGTATTCGCCGCCGGCGACGTAGCCGACCCCCATTACCGCCAAGCCGTTACAGCCGCCGCTTCCGGCTGCATGGCCGCCATTGAAGCCGACCATTACCTGTTGGGAGAACAATAGGCGGGATGAAGCTGACACCTTATATTTTATTGCTGCTTACCCTTGCGCTGCAACGGCCGGCGATGGCTGTTGATTATCCCAAAAGGGAAATACGCGCCGTATGGATGTCAACGATATACGGCATGGACTGGCCTAACAAGCCGGCCGCAAACGAAGCGGGAAGCAAAGCCCAGCAGAAAGAGTTGTGCGACAAGCTGGATATGCTGAAGAGCGCCAACTTCAACGTCGTCTTCCTTCAGGTGCGCCTCAGGGGGGATGTTATATATCCTTCAGCCATTGAGCCGATGAGCAAGGTGTTCACCGGACGGCACGGCGGGAATCCGGGCTACGATCCATTGGGCTTTGCGGTGGAAGAATGCCATAAGCGCGGCCTGGAATGTCACGCATGGTTCATCACCTATCCGGTAGGTACAATAGACGATGTGAAAAGCAGGGGTAAGAACTCCGTTGTGGCGCGCAGACCCGAACTGTGCAAAATGTTCAACAGGGAGTGGTATCTTAATCCCGGCGCGCCTGCCACGTCCGACTATATACTCTCGCTGGTTCGCGAAGTATTAAGGAACTACGATGTAGACGGGATTCACTTCGACCATATACGCTATCCCGAAGGCGCCGAAGGATTTCCCGACAGTGAGACATATGCCAGGTACGGGAAATCGAAGAACATAAGAGCCTGGCGGCAGGATAATATCAACCGCCTGGTGGCGCGCATTTACGATTGGGTGAAGCGTTACAAACCATGGGTGCAGGTCAGCACATCCCCCTTGGGGAAATATAGCCCTCTACCGCAGATACCCAACGCCGGACTGACGGCTTTCGACGTATACCAGGATCCGCAGGAATGGCTTCGCAAGGAGAAGCAAGATATGATTGTCCCCATGATGTACTACAAGGACAACTATTTCTATCCCTTCGTCGACAATTGGATAGACAACCGCAACGGGCGCTATTTCGTACCGGGGCTGGGTATTTACAAGCTTTTGCCGGGCGATGCCGACTGGTCGCTGAAGGATATTGTATCGCAGATAGATTACATACGGTCGTCGAAGGCGGCAGGCGTAACTTTTTATCGCGGTATGCCGCTCTTCCGCGATACAAAGGGCGTCTATACAGTCTTGAAGAACAAATATTTCAAATACCCCGCCCTACTCCCTCCGCTCACATGGCTCAGCAAGGAACGTCCCGAAACGCCTGTCGACGTAAACGTGGAGCGCGAAGGCTCCAGCCTGAGAATCACGTGGAGTATGCCGGATGAAGCGGAAGACTACACAGATCTGTGCTACACCATTTACTATTCGCGCTCAAACAGCGTCAATCCTACCTTAGCCCAAAACATACTTGCTACCGGCATACGCTCCACGGAAGTTTACCTTGCTCTTGAGGATAAGGAGTTTGAACTGTCTTTCCGCGTATCCGCCTCGAATCGTTACCACATTGAGAGCCGTCCTTCGCGGGAAGTTTACTATTACTTCTCGGAATACGAAAAATGACGTGTCCTTCGCATTGCAAAGCTATGCCGCGAAGGTATTACGCAGGAGTACGGCTTTAAATTCATCCGTATTGCTATCTCCGTATTGCAATTGACGGAATTGTTGTTATTTTTGTTGCCGCAAACATGTTGTCGGAAGCAAGATGACAAAGGGAATAAGAAAAGGAAAGTGGAATCATTTTATCGTACACATAACTATTTACTTGAGCATACATGTTCACCCGTCAGGCGATTGCTGATGGATGAGATAGACTGGGGCGACCGGTTGATCGGCATAAAAGGCTCGCGCGGCGTCGGGAAGACCTCCTTTCTGCTCGAATACGCGCGCGAGTTCTTCGGCAAGGACAACCGCGAATGTTTGTACATCAATCTCAATCACTTTTATTTCACCGAACGGACGCTTGTAGATTTCGCCGGAGAGTTCTGTGAAAGGGGAGGGAAGGTACTGCTGATAGACCAGGTATTCAAGTACCCCGGCTGGTCGAAGGAGCTGCGCTGTTGCTACGACCGTTATACGGGCCTGAAGATAGTCTTTTCCGGCTCATCCGTTATGCGCCTTAAGGAAGAAAACCCCGACTTGTCGGGACGGGTTGTGTCCTATAATCTGCGTGGATTTTCCTTTCGCGAATACCTGAACCTGACGGCGGGAACGTCTTTCCCCGTCTATACGCTGGATGATCTCTTCGCAGGGCATGAAAGCATAGCCCAATCCATTTGCGCCGTAGTGAAACCGGCGGAGTTCTTCCGCGATTACCTGCATCACGGCTACTATCCCTTCTATCTCGAAAAGAGGAACTTCTCGGAGAACCTGCTCAAGACGATGAACATGATGCTAGAAGTCGACGTCTTATACATAAAGCAGATAGAACAAAGCTATCTGCCCAAGCTCAGGAAGCTCCTTTACTTGCTGGCCATCGCAGCCCCGTCGGCTCCCAACGTCAGCCAGTTGAGCAAGGATATTGAAACCAGCAGGGCTACGGTCATGAACTACATCAAGTACTTGACCGACGCGCGGCTCACCAATATGCTTTATACCGAAGGTGAGACCTTCCCGAAGAAACCGGCCAGAGTGTACATGAATAACACGAACCTGATGTTTCCTATCCGCCCCTCGGAGGTAAACGCGCAGGCTGTACGTGAAACGTTTTTCTATAATATGCTGCACAAGGACCACAAGCTGAACACCGGTATCCGCAACGAGCAGTTCCTGGTTGACGGCGCGTACCATTTCAAGATCGACGAGGAGCCGAAGGGAAAGAACAATCCCGACATCTATTATGCCGCAGACAAGATTGAGACGGGCCGGGACAACCTGATACCACTCTGGCTGTTCGGCTTTCTGTATTGATTGGTTTTTAGCTTTTGTATTGATAAAATTAGTGTTACATAAATTAAATTCAAATGGTAAAGAAGAAGAAGAGTTTTCTAACCTGTGACGGTAATCAGGCTGCTGCGCATATCTCGTATATGTTCAGTGAAGTGGCAGCTATTTATCCGATCACCCCCTCGTCTACGATGGCTGAATACGTGGACGAATGGGCGGCTGCCAGC
The DNA here is from genome assembly GCA_031267205.1 of Tannerellaceae bacterium. GTDB lineage: Bacteria > Bacteroidota > Bacteroidia > Bacteroidales > Tannerellaceae > DFXE01. The sequence goes on from JAIRZN010000146.1 coordinate 7,449, forward strand.
CGTAAGAATATTTTCGGCGAAACGGTAATGGTGCAGGAGATGCAGTCCGAAGGCGGGGCTGCAGGCGCTGTGCACGGTTCGCTCCAGGCCGGCGCATTGACAACTACCTATACGGCTTCGCAAGGATTGTTGTTGATGATTCCCAATATGTACAAGATTGCGGGCGAACTCCTGCCTTGCGTCTTCCACGTATCCGCGCGTACGATAGCGTCTCATGCGCTGTCTATCTTCGGAGACCACCAGGACGTGATGTCGTGCCGTCAGACGGGCTTCGCTATGCTGGCCGAAGGCTCCGTGCAGGAGGTGATGGACTTGGCGGCGGTGGCTCACCTCTCGACCATAAGGTCGCGCGTGCCGTTTGTCAATTTCTTTGACGGCTTCCGCACTTCGCATGAGATCCAGAAGATCGAGGCTCTTGAGGGCGACGACTTGGCGCACTTGATCGACCGCGACGCTCTGTCGGCCTTCCGCGCAAGAGCGCTCAACCCCAACAAGCCTGTCGCGCGAGGCATGGCCGAAAACCCCGACGCCTTTTTCCAGCACCGCGAAGCGTCCAACAAATACTACGAGGCCGTACCGGCTATCGTGGAAGAGTACATGAAGGAACTGTCTTCCATCACGGGACGTAATTACAGCCTATTCGACTACTACGGCGACGAGGATGCCGAGCGAGTAATCATCGCAATGGGGTCTGTCACCGAAGCTATACGCGAGGCCATTGACCACCTCAGGTCTAAGGGCGAAAAGGTCGGACTTGTCGCCGTGCATTTATACCGCCCCTTCTCGGCTAAACATTTCCTTGCCGCCATACCTGCAAGCGCGAAGCGCATAGCCGTGCTTGACCGCACAAAAGAACCAGGCTCCAACGGCGAACCGCTATACATGGACGTTAAGGACTGCTTCTACGGACGCGGCGACGACGCTCCGCTTATCGTGGGCGGACGCTACGGCCTCTCGTCCAAGGATACTACGCCGGCGCAGATCATCGCCGTATACGAAAACCTCTCGCTGCCTTCGCCTAAGAACGGCTTTACTATCGGGATAGTCGACGATGTTACCTTTACATCCCTGCCTCAACAGGAGGAAATCGCGCTCGGTGGCGAGGGTATGTTCGAAGCCAAGTTCTACGGACTGGGGGCTGACGGTACGGTGGGGGCCAACAAGAACTCGGTCAAGATTATTGGCGACAATACCGACAAATACTGCCAGGCGTACTTCTCTTACGACTCTAAGAAATCCGGTGGATTTACCTGCTCGCACCTGCGCTTCGGAGATACGCCGATACGCTCGACCTACTTAGTCAATACTCCCAACTTCGTCGCCTGCCACGTACAGGCTTACTTGCGTATGTATGACGTAACACGCGGACTGCGGCCGAACGGCACCTTCCTTCTGAACACTATCTGGGATGACCGTGAGCTTGAGAAGAACCTTCCCAACAAGATCAAACGCTATTTCGCGAAGCGGAATATCACCGTATACTATATCAACGCTACCAAGATCGCGCAGGAGATAGGCCTCGGCAATCGCACCAACACCATCCTCCAGTCGGCCTTCTTCCGCATCACGGGAGTGATACCCGTAGACCTGGCCATCGAGCAGATGAAGAAGTTCATCGTCAAATCCTACGGCAAGAAGGGCGAAGATGTCATTAATAAGAACTACGCCGCCGTCGACCAGGGCGGCGCATACGCTCAACTTACGGTGAAACCCGAATGGGCTGATCTCGCCGACGAAACAAACGACGGCGGCAACGACCCGGACTTCATCCGCAACGTGGTGCACGTCATCAACGCTCAGGACGGCGACCTGCTGCCCGTCTCCACATTCCTCGGACGCGAGGACGGCACATGGCAACAGGGCACAGCCAAGTACGAAAAACGCGGCGTAGCCTCGCACGTCCCCGTATGGGAGCCGGCCAACTGCATACAGTGTAATAAATGCGCATACGTATGCCCCCACGCTTCCATCCGGCCCTTTGTGCTCGACGAAGCGGAACAGGCCGGAGCGCCTTTCGGGGAGATGCTCAAGGCAACGGGCAAGCAGTTCGACGGTATGAAGTTCCGCGTACAGGTATCCGTCCTCGACTGCCTCGGATGCGGTAACTGCGCCGATGTGTGTCCGGGCAACAAGCTCGGCAAGTCGCTTAGGATGGTCGAACTCGAGACTCAAGTCAGCGAGGCGGCCAATTGGGAATACTGCGTAAAGGAAGTCAAGAGCAAGCAACACTTGGTCAATATCAGCGCCAACGTCAAAAACTCGCAGTTCGCCACGCCGCTGTTTGAGTTTTCGGGAGCCTGCTCAGGATGCGGCGAGACGCCGTATGTGAAACTGCTAACGCAGCTCTTCGGCCAGCGGCAGATGATCTCCAACGCCACAGGATGCTCATCCATCTACTCCGGCTCCGTACCTTCGACGCCTTACACTACCGGCGCGGACGGACGCGGCCCTGCATGGGCGAACTCGCTCTTTGAAGACTTCGCCGAGTATGGCCTCGGTATGAGCCTCGCCGTCGAAAAGATGCGCAATCGCATAGAGCGGGTAATGAAGGAAGTCATCGCCGCCGAAGGCGAAGGCAAGTTGCCTCTGTCGGTCAAGGACTTGTTTGAAGAGTGGATCGCCAACCGCAACGACTGCGAGAAGACGCAGGAGATAGCCGACAAGCTGACGCCCATAATCAAGGAATACGCCGCCGCAACGCCTCAATGCAACGGCGGTAGGATGCTGGCCGAGCTCGCGCCTTACCTTGTGAAACGCTCGCAGTGGATAATCGGCGGAGACGGGGCTTCTTACGACATAGGCTTCGGAGGCCTCGACCACGTGCTCGCATCAGGGCGCAACGTCAACGTGCTGGTGCTTGACACGGAAGTTTATTCTAATACCGGAGGACAGTCTTCTAAAGCTACGCCGGTAGGCGCGATAGCTAAGTTCGCCGCCGCCGGCAAGCGCATACGGAAGAAAGACCTCGGCTTGATCGCCTCGACCTACGGCTATGTCTACTGTGCGCAAATAGCAATGGGCGCAGACCAGGCGCAGACCCTCAAGGCTATCCGCGAAGCCGAAGCGTACAACGGCCCGTCGATCGTCATCGCCTACGCTCCCTGTATCAGTCACGGACTGAGGGCCGGCATGGGCAAGAGCCAGCAGGAGGAGGAGGACGCCGTGAAATGCGGGTACTGGCACCTCTGGCGTTACAACCCGGCTCTTGAGGCGGAGGGCCTGAACCCCTTCACGCTCGACAGCAAGGAGCCGGACTGGAGCAAGTTCGAAGACTTCCTGAAGGGCGAAGTCCGCTACTCTTCCGTATTAAAGCAGTACCCCGGAGAGGCTGCCGAACTGTTTGCCGCAGCTCAGGAGAACGCTCGGTGGAGGTACAACAACTACAAACGCCTCGCCAAACAGCAATGGGGCGTCGAACAGGCATAGAGCTTGTCCCGTAACAACGACGGAGGCTGCTTCACTATCATGTGAAACAGCCTCTTTTTTTGCGCCTCGCTCGCGTATGAGCTTTGGCAATCAACAGGCTCCCGAATACGGGCTAATCATATAAATCAACTCTTATGGTTGTTCCTCTATCTTATACGCGCTTGCTGTCGTATGTGTCCGGTCGAAGCGGTCTTTGGCGCGAACTTCTATGCGGTGTTCGCCGGCAGGCAGGTTGGTTGCGATACGCGCCTTCCACAAATGCGTGCAAGGTATCGGATTGGAAGGACGCTGGCCGGGTACTATATGTTCCAAGTAATCCCAGTCCTGCACGTAACGATAATAGGCAGGGTCGAACTCTTCCGTCCGTTGCATCTTCATCCACGCGCCGTCGTCGATGCGGTACTCCACCGTATCGTCTGTATTCCCCATAAAAAAGTTAGCGTAGATGGATGCGCTCGTCGAGCGGCGGAAGGGAACCGCCTTCGGATGATAGAGCGATATTTGGTAATCGTCCGGCTTTCCGAGCGTCTTATAGTCCGTCACATAGCGGTTGCCGTCGATTCGCAGGAGGGCGTAGCCGGCGGGTGTGCCGTCGCGCATGGTTGATACGGGGAGGCCTTCTTCGTTTAATGGACCGGAGTACCAGTCGCCGCATGTCGTGCCTGCGTTGTATTCATGAATAGGTTTTTCGCGGTTGACGCCTTGCGCGCGGCCGATACTGTTATGCGTCTGTATATGCGTGTGGGCGGAGAGGAAGAGAACGTCGGGGTAATCCCTCAATAGCTCGTACAAAGCCTGCCGGTCGGCGTCGCGGAAGGCCTCCGCGTCTTCCGCATCAAATAGCGGGATGTGCATCGAGACGACTATCAGGCGATCATGAGGGACGCAGGCGAGGTCGTGCGCGACAAAAGCGAGCTGATCGTCCCTCAACCCGCCCCAGTAGCCTTTTCCCGTTATCGGATGAGGATATAATATGTCGTCCAGCACGATGAAGTGAGCCTTACCATAGTTGAACGCATAGTTGTTCGGCCCGAAATGGGCTTCAAACGCTTCATCCGAGAAGCGGTCTTCAGTGGCGTCGTAGTTCATGTCGTGATTACCCATCACATTGTACCAGGGTACGCCCATTTGGCGGATGGTCTGCTTGTAGAGCTGGTGGAGGTCGAGGCGATCGCCCACCAAGTCGCCGAGCGTTATACCGAAGCTGATGTTAGGTAGCTGTCGGGCCTCGGCGATGATTCCGCGCTCAAGGTACTCCATCTCCTGCTCGCTGTAAGTCTGGGTATCTCCGAAGAGCAGAGCGGTGAACGCCTCCGGCTCGTCGTATTTATACAGGGCGAAATCCAGCGACGCGGGAAGCGCTCCGGTCGGCTCCACGCCCTTATAGAAACTCTCCGGCGAGCCGGAGGGCTTGTGACGGTAGAATGATTGGGGCAGGTTAAACTCGTCCGTAGCCGAACGGTAGCCGGAGGGTTTGATGACAAAGACTATGCAGTCGGCGACGGTCGGCAGACGGTATTTACCTAAGGCGTCGGTCAGCGAGACGTCGGTACCGTTCGAGACGGCCACCCCTGCAACTCCCCTCTCTCTCCTGTCGCGCCGGCCGTTTCCGTTGAGGTCTTCGTAGACGATTCCCTCAACGAAAGACTGGGCCGACACGCAGGTCACAAGACAGACAAACATTACGGTATAAACTGACCTTCTCATTGCTTACGCGCTTTAACTTCTTCCACATCTATTACAGCGACGGAAATCCTGCATGCAATGACATGCTGCTTATCATCCCGCTCAAAGACGACAACGCCGCCGTACCGCCGGAACTCGAAGCGGTCCGCCCCGGCATGTGTCAGCGTTACTTCCCCCAGCGAGGAGAAGGCCGTAAGCGTCGAATCGCCGCGAATCGCAATATCCACGGTCTCCTCCGAGTTGTCCAACGAAAGGACATAGCGACCGGCGTACTCCTGCCAGTCCGCCCCGTCGGTCGCCCTGACGGAAGCGATAATCATAAAGATACAAACTGTTGAAAACAATACCTTTTTCATCTTATTTCTGTTTTAAGTTAAACTTGCAATGGTCTTTCTTCCATCCTTGTCGGTTGTTAAGGGTGAACTCCCTTATACTCCACTGCAAAATTCGCTTTTATTTATTACGAATACCGGACAATACAGTTAAGAATATGATAAATTGCCTTGCGCAACGCTTTCCGGTTCCGGCGGGCGGGGGCGGCTATTTATGATTCACGGGCAACATCCCCTGTACTCATCTGTTTCTCCCCCGATTTCCTACCGTTTTTCAACTGTATGTAGAAGAGCAGCGACATTCCGCTCCAAAACAGTTGCCGCACCCGCCGTAGAATGGAGACGGGCAACCACAGGCCGGAAGAGGGTATGCCGAGCAACCGGAGCGTAAACTTGTTCGCCAGCTCTTCGACGCCTAACTGACCGGGTATGAAAGCGGCGCTTGATTTCAGTATAATTATCAACGTATCCAGGAAAAGGCTGTCCCATACGTCGACCGGATGATGCAGGAAGTTAAGGATGAAAAACAGCTCCAGCGACCCCAGTACCCACTGTGCGGAGAACAGGAGGAAGGCGGTCGCCGTCCTCGCAGGATGTATGCGTATATGAGCGGCCAGCAAAAAACGCATTCCATCAATAAGGGTGATGACCTTATGCCGCTTTTTTACGCCCTCCGTCTCCTTCCTTTTCCCCAAAAGAAGGAGGGCCAAGCCTGCAACGGACAGTAGCAGCGCGGGAAGACAGATGCTGACGGTCAGACGCATACCGGACGACCATCCATCGGGATGGAAAAACATATACCGCACGAGTACGACGATAAACAGCACGAGCTGGCTTAGTATCATCAGGCCGTGCATCAGTAAAACCGATTGGTAAGCGTCGCGTCCCTCCATGTCGTCCCCGACCAGCATCCGGGCGTTGAACAATTCACCGGCTATGGCGCCTGAAGGATTAAACATGGTGACGGTATTCCCCGTCTGCCGTATCATAAACAGCCGCATCAGGGACGGCTTCGCGGCGGAACCGATGCAGTATTTCCAGCCCCACGCCCCGGCCATGCCGGCAAGAAAAGTAATCAATGGAATAAAGGCCGAGTAAAACCCCAATTGCCCTATCAAACGTAAAGAAGCGCCGACGTCCGTCGTTTTCAGGAACATAAAAAAACATACCAGGATGACGGCTACAAATGCGGCTCGCAGGATTCTCTTCATCTCTCAAACCACCAGCAGGCGGGAAGACAAGCACCTCAAATCTTCGAAATATTCATCCGCCAGGCTCCCCCATACGTACCTTTTGCTCTTCTCTAATCCCCTGCGGGAAAACTCTCCGGCCAGTCCGGGACGCTCGACAACGTCTGTTATCCTGTCCAAGAAACCGGCCGCGTCGCAAGGATTACATTTAAATCCGCTGACGCCGTCCTCTATAAAATCCCTTATACCACCGCTGTCGGCTATCACGCATGGCAGTCCCGAAGCCATCGCCTCCAGCGCCACGTTGCCGAACGTCTCCGTCACGGAGGGGAAAAAGAAGACGTCCGACGAGGCGTAAATTTCCGCCAGGCTCTCATGCCCGACATGTCCGAGGAACACCGCCCCGGGCATTCGCCGCTCGACAGCTTCACGGGCGACGCCCTCGCCTGCAATTACAAAATTATATCCCAGCCCCCGCCGCCTCGCCAGGTCGCATACATCAATCAGCATCTGCAAATTCTTCTCCCAGACAAGCCTGCCCACAAACAGTACGCAGGGCTCGTCATTGCCCGTAAGCCGTCTCATACGCTCGGTATTGCGCTTGAGCGGCGAGAAAAGGCTTTGATCTATCCCCCTCCGCCACAGCTTCATCACGCCGGGGCGAATCCCCTCGTCCGCCAGCTCCCGCATGATGCTGTCCGACGGCACATACACCGTGTCGCACTGATTATAGAACGACCTGAGCATATCCCTAACCCGCTGTTTCGCAAAGCCAACCAGGAACGGGAACGCCCTCACGTAGTAATCCACATAACTTATGAAATGGGTATGGTAAATCGAAATCACCGGCACGCCCAGCCGTCCGGCCGCCCTTAACGCATAGTTGCCGAGCAAGGAGGGCGTAGCGATATGTATCACATCGGGCGCAAACGCCTGCAACGCCCTGTCCAGCTCCGCTTTCTGCAACAGTGGAGCCGCAAACCTGTAACTTTTATTGCCGGGAACACCCAGCGTATTGATGTGCATGCACCGGAAACCCTTGATACGCTCCGGCCCCACGCCGCAGACGAACAGAAATTCAAACCTATCGACAGGAATCTTCCCAAACAGTTGGAACATAGTTCTCGACGCCCCGTCAAAGTAGCTTATCAACATGTCTGCAAAGAAAACCACCTTTACTTTCTCCATAAAAATTGATGCTGTCAAATTGGACCCTTGTGTTTATCCTCCCCTTTTTGAGACGGCGAAGGTAGATGAACAATGTAACGGAAATATTACGTAAACGATAAGCATCTATTACAATGTGCGCTCTTCA
>JAIRZN010000163.1 GCA_031267205.1 Tannerellaceae bacterium
GGAAAAATAATCGTCCAACGAGTACTCAAATGCATTTATTTGGAAAAATAAGGCTCCAATGAGTACTCAACGGGCAATTATTAGGAAAAATAATCGTCCAACGAGTACTCAAGCGCATTTATTTGGAAAAATAAAGCTCCATCGAGTACTCAATGGGCAATTTTCACAAAAAATAAAACGTCGTTGATCGCTCAAGAAGCATTTCCACCAAAAATAAAAGGCCGCAGAATAGCCGGCGAACGTTTTCACAAAAAATAAAAGGCCGTCGAAGGCCCGCCAACCTTCGCTTTGCTTGGGAAAGGGCGACAGTGAGTGGGTTTTACTGTTAATAAATCCATTACTTTTACCGCGTTGTTTTGTTTGACATTATATATATAATTGAAGAATAGTATGGATATGATCGGAAGATTTCGCGTAGCGGGACAGTTGCTTGACTGTCGGACTGGCCTTGATCCGCACGGGATTGTCTCGTGGATGGGCGCTATGCAGGCGCAGGATGCGGGGATGTGTAAATGGGCTGTGGGCGTGCGTTCGGGGCTTGGGGCGAGCCTCGCGGATGTCGCGGGGGCGTTGGACAGGGGCGAGATTGTGCGCACGCACGTCATGCGGCCGACATGGCATCTGGTGGCGGCCGAGAATATAAGGTGGATGCTACGGCTTTCGGCGGAGCGCATCAAGGCGGCTGCACGCTCGCGCGACAGGGCGCTGGAGATCACCGAAGGGCTTTATTCGCGCACTAACGGACTTATTGAGGCGATGCTTGCCGGAGGGAAGTCGCTCACGCGCACGGAGATCGCCTCGGAGCTGGGCAGGGCGGGCGTCGAAGCGGATACGTCGCGTATGAACCACTTCATGCTGCGGGCCGAAACGGAGGGAATCGTCTGCAGCGGCGTCGAGAAGGGCGGCAAGCCTACGTATGCCTTGCTTGAGGAGCGCGTCGCGCCGTCTGCGGACTTGCATCGCGAGGAGGCCCTTGCGCGGCTCGCCGGAATGTATTTCAGGAGCCATTCGCCGGCGAGCTTGAGCGATTTTGCATGGTGGGCGGGACTGACGATAACGGAGGCGCGGCGCGCTGCGGGATTTATCGAAGACCGCCTGGTCGCCGACCGTTTCGGAGACAAAACGCTGCTTGTCGACAGCTCGTGCCGCGAGGCTTCCGACGATGGAAAGGCGATTTTGCTGCCCGCCTTCGACGAATATATTATCAGTTACAAGAACCGCAGCTTCGTGCTCGATCCCCTTCACTATAACCTCGCCTTCAGCGCCCAGGGCGTATTTTTCCCCCTCATACTACATCACGGCGCCGTCATCGGCCGCTGGGCGAGGAAGGTTTCCAAGCGCGGGATTGAGGCCGAGCCCGCCTACTTTGCAAACGGTCGCGTGATCGACAGCGAACTCTTCGGCGCGGCAGCCCAGCGTTACCGGTTGTTCTGCTCGAAATAATCATGTACATTTGCCCTTATCAAATAAACAGTAAATGACGGAAGAAGTAAAAAAAGCCTGCCGCATAATGGCCGGAGGGGGACTGATAGCGTACCCCACGGACACAGTCTGGGGCATCGGCTGCGACGCTACGGACGAGGCGGCTGTGGAGAAGGTGTACAATCTTAAACGCAGGGCCGACCGCAAGGCTATGATTGTGCTCTTAGACACTGTGGCGAAGCTGGAAATATACGTCGAGAACATTCCCAATGTAGCATGGCAACTCATCGAGGCGTTCGACAGCCCGTTAACAATCATATACGAACACGGCCGCAACCTGGCGTCCAACCTTACGGCCGCAGACGGAAGCATAGGCATCCGCGTAACGCGCGAAGCTTTCTCGAACGCCCTCTGCAAGCGGTTCCGCAAGCCCGTCGTCTCGACGTCGGCCAACGTCAGCGGGGAGCCTTTCCCGACAAATTACAGCAAGATTTCGAGCATTATTCTCGGCGGCGTAGACTATGTAGTCGATTACCGGCGTGACGACAGGCTCCAACGCGCCCCGTCGGGTATAATACGACTGGGCGACGGCGGACTTTTTGAGATGATAAGGTGATGAACAGGAAGGTTGAGACAATCAGGTACGTAGTTTCCGATTTCCTCTCGGCCTCTATCGCATGGTTGATATTCAACGCCATGCGGTACGATGTGATAGCAACTTTCTTAGATTATAGCTCACGGTCGAACTACCTCTCAAACACAATTGTGATGGAAATACAAGTAGCCATCCCGTTCTTCTGGTTGACGCTGTATTATTTCTCCGGCTACTACAACCGGCCCCTCGGCAAGTCGATGCTGGACGAATTTTTCACCACACTGTTCACAGTCGTATTCGGCAGCGTCCTGCTGTTCTTCATACTTATATTAAATGACCTGCCTAAATCGTTCCACGTCTACTACCAGCTCTTCTTCACGCTGCTCGTCCTCCAGTTCGTCCTCACCTACATGCCCCGCCTTTTTATAACGCTAAGCGGGCTGCGCAAGATACGCCGTCGCGAATGGTCGTACAACGCGCTCATCATAGGAACCGGCCCCAATGCCCGCCGTATAGCCTCAGACCTCTACGGCATGGGCTACAACATAGCAGGCTTTGTAGCGGAAGACGCAGAGGCTGAAATATGCGTGGAACGGTCGGCCCTACTCGGTACGACTGCCGATCTGCCGCGTATAGTGCCGTCGAAGCGCGTCGATGAAATCGTCATTGCGATAGAGCCTGCGGAGAACGAGCGAAGGATCGAGATACTCTATCCCCTCTACCGCTACACCTGTCCGATAAAGATACTGGCCGATAAGTCGAACATGCTCTCCAAGGTAAAAATAAAGACCATACTCGGCCTCCCCTTAGTCGATGTGACGGATAACAACTTCCCGGACTCGGAGAAGAACATCAAACTGTGGGCCGACAAGATCGTATCGGCCATCGCCTTAGTCCTGCTTGCGCCCGTCTACCTCTATATAGCCTGGAGAGTGAAGAAGGACTCCCCAGGCCCTGTATTCTTCAGCCAGGAGCGCACAGGCTACCGCGGCCGGCCGTTCATGATGTATAAATTCAGAACGATGTACGCCGGCTCGGAAGATAACGGCCCGCTGCTCGCTAACGAGAATGATGCACGAGTAACCCCCTTCGGCCGCATCATGCGCAAGTACCGCTTAGACGAGTTGCCGCAGTTCTGGAACGTGCTCAAGGGAGATATGTCGCTGGTAGGCCCACGACCCGAACGGCGGTATTTCATCGATCAAATCGTCAAAAAGGCCCCCTTCTACTACCTTTTACACAACGTCCGGCCGGGCATCACATCACTGGGCATGGTCAAGTACGGCTACGCAAGCAACGTAGACGAGATGCTTGAACGCCTGGAATATGATATGCTCTACTACGAAAACATGTCGCTGGCGCTCGACATGACAATACTCGCCTACACAGTCAAGACCGTATTCACAGGTAAAGGGATATGAAAAAGCTAAAGCAGGACAACCTATTCTATAAATTCCTCGTCTGGCGGGAAAAGCGCATAAAGGAAAAGCACTTCGTACTCTTCGTCAGCTTCCTCGTCGGGATATGCACGGCGGCGTCGGCCATCGTACTGAAGCAATTGATACACTATATACAATCGGCCCTGACCCACAACATGGAAGTGAGCGAAGCCAATTACCTTTTCCTGCTCTACCCCGTCGTCGGCATCCTCCTGGCAGGATTATTTGTCAAATACATAGTCCGCGACGACATAAGTCACGGCGTAACGAAGATACTATACGCCATCTCGCAGCGCAAAAGCCGTATAAAGCCTCACAACATGTGGAGCTCGCTCGCCGCAAGCTCAGTCACGATCGGCCTCGGCGGATCAGTCGGAGCCGAAGCCCCGATAGTACTCACAGGCGCGGCGATAGGCTCCAACCTGGGGCGTTTGTTCCGCATGGAGCAAAAGACGCTCATGCTGCTCGTCGGTTGCGGCGCGGCAGGAGCTATCGCAGGCATTTTCAAAGCGCCGATAGCGGGGTTGGTCTTCGTTATAGAAGTACTTATGCTCGACTTGACGATGACCTCGGTCATGCCGCTGCTCATCTCGTCCGTAACGGCGGCAACCGTCTCCTACGTATTCACAGGCACGGAAGCAATGTTCAAATTCTCGCAGACCGAAGTCTTTGAAATGGGCCGCATCCCATACGTACTGCTGCTCGGCGTCTTCTGCGGCCTGATTTCGCTATACGTAACCCGTATGATGAACAGGATGGAAGGCGCGCTGGGCAAGCTGGCCTACTGGAAGAAGTTCACGCTCTGCGGAGTGATACTCAGCGTCCTCATCTTCCTCTTCCCCCCGCTGTACGGCGAAGGCTACGACACGATAAGCGCGCTCCTCAACGGTCAATACGCGCATATCATGAACGCAAGCTTGTTTTACGACATGAACAGCACCTACTGGGGCGCGCTCGTCTTCCTGCTGCTCATACTGCTGACCAAAGTATTTGCGTCAATCGCTACCAACGGCGGCGGCGGATGCGGGGGAATATTTGCGCCGAGCCTCTTCCTGGGGTGCATACTCGGCTTCATGTTCGCACATACGTCTAATTATTTCGACTTCACACGCTATCTGTCCGAAAAGAACTTCGCCCTCTTAGGCATGGCCGGCGTCATGTCGGGCGTCATGCACGCTCCCTTGACGGGCGTCTTCCTCATTGCCGAGCTGACCGGCGGATACGACCTCTTCCTCCCGCTCATGATAGTGTCCATCAGCTCGTACCTGACCATCATAACGTTTGAGCCTCACAGCATATACTCAATGCGCCTGGCGGAGAAAGGTAAACTGCTCACTCATCACAAGGATAAAGCCGTGCTGACGCTGCTCAACATAAACGGCGTGATAGAAAAAGACTTCCTGACCGTCTTCCCCGATATGACGCTCGGAGACGTGGTGAAAGTGATCGCAAAGAGCGGACGCAATGCATTTCCGGTAGTAAACAAGGACGGCGTCCTGATCGGTATAGTGCAATTGGACGATATAAGGAACATAATGTTCCGCCCCGAACTGTATAACCGCTTCCGCGTATCCAAATTCATGGTATCCGTCCCGGACAAAATCGTGATGAACACACCTATGGAAAAAGTGATGCAAATATTCGACGACACAAAGGCCTGGAACCTGCCCGTAGTGGACGAAGAGGGCCGCTATATCGGCTTCGTCTCCAAATCAAAGATCTTTAACTCGTACAGGGAAATACTCGTGGATAACTTTTCGGGGGATTAAAACCGCGACAGTCGCACCTGCATTGCACAATAAAAACCCCGCCGCCGGCATTTAAATTAGACAACTCCCAAAGCCCCCCGCAAGGCGATTTTTGTCGGAATTAATTGTCAACAATAAACCCTCCCACTCCGCACCGCACCGTAAAGGCCTGTATACAAAAAAGAAAGAGGCAATCCGTCGCCCCTTCTCCAATTCTGTCAATCTACAATGATAAAGAAATACACGCATCACACAAAATGCTTGTAATCAAGAATATCATAAGTGTCTAAAAAAACAAACTGTCTAATTTAAACGTTCCTTTAACTCCGACAAATATATAGCATAAAATCAACCGCACAAAAAAAAAGTAAAATTATTTTTTCCTTAAGCAACTATTTATTTATTACCGTATTAACTGTTCGCCTATAATCATGCTTTCGACCAAAATTTACCGACATTTTTTGTCTATGAAAAACGAACGTATAATTCCGACAAAAATAAACTTTAAAATTTTACATTTATGAGAATCAAGACATTATTATTAACGGCGTTGTGCTTAATCTGCACAACCCCTGTGTTCGCAGATTTCACGGACGGAGACTTCACTTTTAGTGAAAACGGCTCCACCTGTACACTAATTGGCTACTCCGGCGCGGGTGGCGACGTAACTATCCCCTCCGTTGCCATTAGAGTTGTGGTGAACGACTATATTGATTATAGCGACTCTATTTTTTATGAGGTGACGGTAACGGCTATCGGAGATGATGTTTTCAGAGAATGTCTCAGCCTCACCTCCGTCATTATCCCTGACAGCGTATTAGAGATTGGACAATGGGCCTTTTTGGGTTGCACCAACCTTGCCGAAATAACGATCGGCAACTCGGTAAGGACTATCAGCAGAAGCGCTTTTAATAGATGTTCCAGCCTTACTGAAGTAACAATCCCTAACTCGGTAACGGAGATTATACACTTAGCCTTTGCTTATTGTTACAACCTTGTTGATGTAACAATCGGTAACTCGGTAGAGACTATTGGAGACTGGGTTTTCAGGGATTGTACCAGCCTTACTTCAATAACAATCCCTGAGTCGGTAACGGTTTTTGGAAATGCGGTTTTTATGGGTTGTCAAGCTCTGACTGCAATAAATGTAGCTGACGGGAACATGTCATGGGTATCTGAAGACGGAGTGCTTTACAACAAAAGCAAAAGCCTGTTGCATACCTGTCCTGGAGGCAAAAGCGGACCGTTTACCATACCTTCTTCCGTGACGGAAATCGTGAGCGATGCGTTTGAAGGTTGTAGCTACCTATCTTCTATAACAATCCCTAACTCAGTGACTACTATCGGAGATAGGGCTTTTGCAGGTTGTTACACACTGACTGCAATCAATGTAGATGAAGGGAATATATCATGGGCATCTGAAGACGGAGTACTTTACAACAAAAACAAAAGCCTGTTATATTTCTATCCCGGCGGCAAAAGCGGACCGTTTACCATACCTTCTTTCGTGACAGAAATCGCTTCTTATGCATTTAATAGTTGCATATATCTATCTTCCATAACAATCCCCAACTCGGTGACGGATATTGGATATAACGCTTTTTATAATTGCATCAGCCTTACTGAAGTAACAATCCCCAACTCGGTAACGGTTTTAGAAGGAGGCGTTTTTGCGTTTTGTACCGGTCTTGCCTCCGTAGTAATTCCCAACTCAATAACGACTATCGGCATAAACGCTTTTGAAGGTTGCACCAGCCTTGCTTCCATAGTAATCCCTAACTCGGTAGAGACTATTGGACATTATGCTTTTCATCATTGCACCAGCCTTGCTTCCGTAACAATCCCCAACTCGGTGACGGCTATTGGATGGTATGCTTTTGAGGATTGTACCGGCTTAAGAGATATTACTGTTTCCTGGCCAACGCCGTTAGATATACATGAATGGGATGATATATTCCTATATGTAGACTTATCCAATTGCACATTGCATGTGCCGGCCGGAACGGAAGATCTTTACGCTGCTGCAGAGGTTTGGAGAGACTTCAATATCGTGGCCTCCAGTACTACCCCCGATGAACCGGAAGACGACAATCTTATGCCTACTGCCGTCGCTCTGAACCTGAATGAGGTTTCATTAAAGGCTGGCGAAACCGTTCAACTCTCGGCTACCGTCTCTCCCGACGATGCGATAAACAAGGAGGTGATATGGGAATCGTCCGACACGGAAGTAGCGACAGTCTCCTCCACAGGCCTCGTAACCGCCCTAAGCGAAGGCACGGCGACAATCACCGTCACCACCGCCTACCGTAGCCACACTGACGAATGCATAGTCACGGTTACAAAAGACGATGACGACGAAGGCAACGACGACAGCGTCGAGGCCGTCAACTCAAACAAGCCTGAAGTAAACATCTCCAACGGCATCCTGACCGTAACCTCACCCGCTACGGAACAGGTCGAAGTCTACTCCCTCACCGGCGCCCTTCTCCACAAGGAAAGCAAAGCCTCCGGCACAGCGACCCTCAACATCGGCCACCTCCCCAAAGGCATACTTATAGTAAGGGGTAACTCAGGCTGGACGCAGAAGATTATACTGAAATAAAAACCCTCGCCTTCCGGTCTCAAAACCCTTGAGACCGGAGGCTTATGTTACAACAATGTTATTATGAAAATCAAGACAATTTT
>JAIRZN010000181.1 GCA_031267205.1 Tannerellaceae bacterium
GAAATCGCCGCCGTACCGTACAAGAAGGACGATGCGGTGATCATACTCGCCAAGCGCAAAAAATACCCCCATCACCGCAAGTGTGCATCCCCCGCCGACCCTTGCCGATACATTCCACACCCGCATAACGGCTCAACCACCGCCTTTTTTACAGTTGGAAGAGCGCAGAAACGTACAACCTGTGCCTTTTTGCGAAGCGGAGGAGCGCAGATAATCCGGCGACAGTCTTTTCTTGTCGCCCCCTGATGGTACCTGTCCATAACCGGTATCGTCGCTTCGTCTATCCGAATGTAATAAAGTTGCCGGTTAACGAGAGGCTGACAAAAAACCATGCTGCTGACCAAAAAAACAGCAAACAATTGCTACGCTGCATAACGAAAACTTCCGGAAAAATTTACAGGGAGCCCCAGCGCCAAAGTCAAGGAAAATACGCCCCGTCACATTCTCCTCCTCCCGTATCTGGCGAAAACGGAGGCCGATTCGGGGTAGGCTCTTTGCGTGAGGGATAGTAGCGGAAAGACCGGAACGAGCGCAGCGAGCGAGGACTTGTAGCGGATAGCCCGACCGCGCGTAGCGGGGGCACGCCCTGATGATTTTGATTTTGCTGAAAGATGTTTTTGGGGCGGGGGAGGGAGCGCGTACATACCTTATTATATAGGGGGTCGGGTGGGTATGTTGTGTTTGCCTCCTGCAATCAGGGACGGGAACGCCTTCCTCCTCTTCTCCGCCTCGAACGCCGTGCATAAGCCTCAAAATGTTTATCTTTGCGGCATGGGAAAAAATAAATTGGCTAAATTTGATGACATGGCGACTTACCCGCACGTGTTACAGTATCCGTTTGAAAGGCTGAGGGAAGAAGGCTTTGCACTTAAGGGGCGCTGGAGGGACGCCTTCTTCGCTAATGCCAATCCTATCGTCCTTGAGCTTGGTTGCGGGAAGGGGGAATACAGCGTCGGATTGGGGCGTATCTTCCCTGACAAAAACTTTATAGGCGTCGACATCAAGGGCGCCCGGATGTGGAGCGGCGCCAAAGAATCTATGGAGGCGGGGATGGGGAACGTGGCTTTTTTGAGGACTGACATCGAGTTGATTGACCGTTTCTTTGACGGAGGCGAGGTAGACGAGATATGGCTCACCTTTCCCGATCCTCAGATGAAAAAATGCGCCAAACGCCTCACCTCGGCGCGTTTTATGCAGTTATACCGCCGGATACTCGCTCCCCGCGGCCTCGTACATCTGAAGACCGACAGCCGCTTCCTGTACGCCTACACCGTCGGAATGGCGAGAGCCAACGGCCTTACGATACTCGCGGATACCGCCGATCTTTACCGCTCCGGCCTGTGCGATACGGCAGGAAATGAAGCGTTGTCCATCCTCACGTACTACGAGCGGCAATGGCTCGAACGCGGTATCGACATCAAATACCTGTGCTTCGCTTGCGATAAAAGAGAAGCATTCATGGAACCTGACATGGAAATAGAGCCGGATGATTACCGGAGCTTCAGCCGTAGCCGGAGGAGCTCTGTTGCATCAGGGAAACAACAGATATAGCAATTGATATGGCATTTTATCCGAAACAAATCATCGACGCGCTCTCTAAGGTGCGCTATCCGGGCACGGGCAAGGATATTGTGTCGGCAGGCATGGTCGACGATAATATCCGCATCGAAGGAAACAGGGTGAGCTTCTCGCTCGTTTTTGCGAAACAGAACGACCCCTTTGCGAAATCCGTAATCAAGGCCGCAGAAACGGCCATCCTTACCTACGTGGACAAGACGATAGACGTCAGTATAAACGCTGCCGCAAAGGTTGCCGTTCCGTCGCCGTCAGAAGCCGCCGATCCGTTGCCGGAGGTGCGGAACATCATTGCCGTATCCTCCGGCAAGGGAGGCGTGGGCAAAAGCACGGTAGCGGCCAACCTGTCCGTCGCCCTGTCTGCAATGGGATACCGCGTAGGACTGCTCGACGCCGACATCTTCGGCCCTTCACAGCCCAAAATGTTCGGCATCGAAGACGCCCGTCCGCAGATGACACAGGCAGGCGGCAGTATGATAGAGCCTGTTGAACGCTACGGCGTCAAACTTCTTTCGATAGGCTTCTTTGTCAACAAGGGCGACGCCGTGTTATGGCGCGGAGCTATGGCGAGCAACGCCTTGAAGCAACTGATCATGGAAGCCGACTGGGGAGCGCTGGATTACTTCCTCATAGACTTGCCGCCGGGGACGAGCGACATACATCTGACGATAGTGCAGACGCTGGCCCTGACAGGAGCCGTGGTCGTCACCACGCCTCAGGAGGTAGCCCTCGCCGACGCCCGCAAGGGTATCTCGATGTTTACGGGCGAAAAGGTCAACGTCCCCGTGCTGGGGCTTGTCGAGAACATGTCCTGGTTTACTCCCGCCGAGCTTCCGGAGAACAAGTACTACATCTTCGGCAAGGCAGGAGGCGAACGCCTGGCAGAGGAACTGAATATTCGGTTGCTGGGGCGTATACCCGTCGTGCAGTCGGTTTGTGAAGGAGGCGACAGCGGATCGCCCGCAGCCCTCGACCCCGACAGCGTCACCGGGGCAGCCTTCCACGCCCTGGCGCGCAGCCTGGTCGCCGCCGTTGAACTCCGCAATCAAAAGATACCCCCTACCGCTCGCGTCATGATAACGCACGCACGCGGTGAAAGGAGATAAGATAATTTTTTTAAGCTTTTTTATTGCTAAATTCAGAACAAAAACGAGGTTTTCCACGTTTTACATATATAAATCATAAATATTTCAAATATGAAACGAAGCGCGAAAACACTTTCTACGCCAAAAGCGATAAATAAACGTACCGCAGAGTTCCATACCACACTTTAAATTTTTATCAGCATGAATACAAAAGCATTGAATAGTGATTTAATTGAGGCGATGAAGAGACGTTTGCCTCAGAACACACATCTCTCTAACGTCCTGATTAATATTCTTGGCATAGGCAAGGAAGCCGTATACCGCAGGCTGAGGAGCGAAGTGCCGTTTACCTTCGCGGAAGCGTCCGTAATATCCAAAGCGCTGGGTATTTCATTAGACCATCTTTCGTCTTCGAGCGCCGACGAAATGGCCTTGTTTGATTTGCATATTACGCAACACCAGGATCCTCTTGAGACTTATTACCACGCAATGACGGACTTGTTGAAATACTATGCTACCGTGAAGAACGACCCGACGGTCGAATGGTGCACTGCATCAAACATGGTGCCGCATACCTTTTACATGGATCACGAGTATCTGTCGAAGTTCCTGCTGTACAAGTGGATGTACCAGCAGGTGAACATTACCGGCATCAGATATTACAGAGATCTAATAGTGCCCGACAGCATACGCAACAAGCAGTTGGAATATATAGATATTACGAAGTCGCTGGCGACAACGACCTTCATCTGGGACGAAACGATGTTCCTTTCGCTCATAAACGAACTGCGCTATTTCAGCCACATCAACCTCATTACGGATAAGGAAAAAAGCATCCTCAAGGAAGAACTCATCTCTATGATAGACGAACTCGAAGACCTCGCAGCCAAGGGGGAACATGAAAACGGGGAAAAGGTATACCTCTACATATCGAGTATCAACTTCGAGGCCACGTACAGCTACTTGCAAACAAGTTCCCTGAAGTTAAGCTCAATCCGCCTGTACTCAATCAACACCATATCTACAACAGACTGGAAAGTCTTCGAATATCACAAGAACTGGATAGAATCGCTAAAGAAGTATTCCACCCTCATTTCCGTAAGCGGAGAGATGCCCAGAGTGCAGTTCCTGAAGAAACAACGCTCTTACGTGAACGACCTGTAAGTGCGGGCGGAACCGTAAGGAATCTTTTACGGCCTGTAATACATCGAAGCCCTGTTAATGGAATAAGCCGTGAAGAAGCCCGACGCCCGTATGCCGGAAAGACTGCGGATATTGGTTTCCACATTTGCCGGAGGAGCGCCGAACATGGGAATGGAACCCCGTCGCTCCGACTGGGCATCATTGATAAAGCCGGCATATTCGCTCGTTATACCATCTATTTGCAAGGTGAGGAAGTCGCCCGGAGTCAGCACGGACGATTCCCTCTGCTGGTTAAGATAGAGGGCGGAGACGCCCACGATGACCTTCCTTTGCATGAAACTGTCGTCGCCAACCGAGAAGCCCTGCAGCGAATCATTTACAATGACATTGTTACGGTAAAGGCGGAAGTTGAAGTGATTCACCTCCTGCTCCGGCAGGCGCCCCCATACCAGCACCTCAAGGTGATGGTCGGACAGGGCGGACTTTTGCACGGCTATCGAATCCAATTGTGAAACGGGCGGCAGCATCGACTCCGCGGTATACTCCTCCGTCTGCCCGTCGCCGTCGAAATCCATCGTGACATGAAGCGTATACGTCATGCCCACTTGCCCGGCTACGCTGTCTATGGTTTGATACACGCCGGGGTCAGAGGCGGATTCGGTCATAGCATACGACTCTGCGCCCTGCCGGATTACGACTGCCGCGCCGGATATGCCTTCGGGGGCGGCGGTCGAGAAATAGTGCGATGACTTGGTGATGCTGACGCTATGCCGCATCGTGTCGGTCGTTATGTAACCGTATATTACCGGCCTCGCCTCGGAGGCTTTGGTGTCGATATTGATTCGTTCTTCGCACGACGGCAGTATTATCGCCATGAAGAGGGATAGAAGCGCGGCCATTCGGGCGGTTAAAACTTGAAGTTCCATGTTATTGACGGTAAGAAGGTGAATAAATATATTTTCTCGGCATACGAAACGTCGGGCCTGTCGCTTTCCTGGCGGAACATGATAGTCCATGCGTTTTTGCGACCGTAGGCATTGTAGAGCGAGAAGTTCAGCTCGTGACTGAAGCGATTGCCGGGCTTCGACAGTTGCCACGTTAGCGAGAGGTCGAGGCGGTGATAGTCGGGATAGCGATACTCGTTGCGGGCCGAATATATGGGCACATAGCTGTCCTCTACCTTAAACCGTCCGGTGGGATAGGTAACAGGCGTTCCGCTGGCGTACACCCAGTTGGCCGACAGCGACAGCTTGGATGATAACTCGTAGTTGACAACTATGGAGATATTGTGAGGCTTGTCGTAAGGCGAGCGGTATTCCAGGCCCTCGTTTACGCCGTCTATACGTCGACGGCTTTTCGACAGCGTATAGCTTATCCATCCGCTAAGCGGGCCGTTAGTCTTGCGCAACATCAGCTCCAGTCCGTAGGCATAGCCTTTGCCGAAGCGCAGCTCCTGTTTCATATCCTTGTTTATGATTAGGTTGGCGTGATCCTTGAAATCGACTACGTCTTTCATGTCCTTGTAGTATACTTCGGACGAAAACTCGTATTCATCATCGCCGAAGTTGCGGAAATAGCCCACGGCGAACTGGTCGCAAAGCTGAGGCTTCACCGTCTCCGAGGCCTGGAACCACAGGTCGAGAGGCGAGCCGGCCGAGGAGTTGGAGGCGAGTTGTATGTACTGCACCGTGCGCGAGTAGCCGGCCTTTACGGAATGAAGGTCGCTGAAGACGTAAGTAAGCCCCAGCCTCGGTTCAAGCTGCTGCATGGTGTTGGACAGGCGCCCGTTCTCCACGTTGTGAAACATTGAGTAGCGCAGTCCGTACCTGAGCTTCAGCTTTGAGGCTATATCGGTCTCGTTGGTAACATAGAAGACGTTTTCGGCGGCAAATTCCTTAGGCAGGGATATGCGCCCGGCGATGGACTCCGGACCTACGCCCCCGCCTTCGCCGGGCATGAAGACATGATAGATAAACTGGTAGCCGAACTTTACGTTATTGACCGGATTGGGATGATACGAGAAGTCGGCCTTCAGCCCATAGTCTTCCAGACCTGAGGTCAACTCCTGACTGAGTTGCGAGCTTATCTCGCTACGCAGGTAATAGTCGTAGGAGCTGCCGATGAGCGTGAAGTTGGAAAACAGCTTGGGCGAAAAGATATGATTCCAGCGCAAAGTAGCCGTTTTGTTGCCGAAACCCATGCCGGCAATGTCGGCGCCAAACCTGTCGCGCCCAAGGTAGCCGGCGAGAAAGAGGCGGTTGTTGTCGTCTATCCTGTAATTGAGCTTGGCATTCATGTCGTAGAAGTAAAGCGTGGCATTGCGCTGGCTCTCCTCCTGCGCAAAGGCGAGAAACATATCGGCATACGTCCGCCTTGCCGATACAATAGCCGAAGCCTTGTCGCCCAGTGGGCCTTCCGCCGTGATGCGGCTCGATATAAGGCCTATCCCTCCCGTGGCGGCGTAACGCTGGTTGTTGCCGTCCTTAGTGCGTATGTCGAGTAAAGACGAGAGGCGTCCGCCGAAGGAAGCCGGTATATCGCCCTTGTAGAGCGTGACATCCTTGACGGCGTCGTTGTTGAAGACCGAGAAAAAGCCCATAAGATGGGAGGCATTATAGACCGTAGCCTCATCAAGCAGGATAAGGTTCTGGTCATGACCGCCGCCTCGCACACTGAAGCCGGAAGAGCCTTCGGACGTAGACTGTACGCCGGGCAAGAGTTGCACGGCCTTTATCACGTCCACCTCGCCCATAAGAGCCGGTATAGCCTTGATAGCCTTGGCCGACAGCTTCTCGGATCCCATGCCGGAGGTAACGACGTTAGCGTTCCTGCGTTCGGCCGAGACAACCACCTCCGACAACTCGCGGGCGTCGTCCTCCAACTCTACATTGAGCCGGTAATCAGCCTTCAGTTCCACCTTCACTTCCTTCCTCAAGTATCCGATATAGGAAAAGGCCAGCACATAGCTCCCCTCATCAAGACTGATCGAGTAGTATCCGTAGTTGTTGGCCACCGTACCCGTTCGCGTGCCGGCAATCACGACCTCAGCCCCGATAAGATCTTCGCCGCTGGCGGCATCGCGTATGCTGCCGCTTAC
This sequence comes from Tannerellaceae bacterium, assembly GCA_031267205.1. Lineage (GTDB taxonomy): Bacteria > Bacteroidota > Bacteroidia > Bacteroidales > Tannerellaceae > DFXE01. The sequence goes on from JAIRZN010000181.1 coordinate 6,901, forward strand.
CGTATACTTCCTGCCCTGCGCCGAGAGGGCGAAGATTGTGGAGAGAATAAAAAGGAGGAGGAGGTAAATTCGATTATTTATTCGTTTCATTCGGCATCCGTAAATTTTCGGGCGATTATATAACACGAAGCCGTCTCAAAGTCTTCATCGGATAGATTCAAAAATCTATCCACAAGTTTTTTCCTCCCGATTGACGGTTTTCCTTCAGCAGCTCCCGGACTGGGGATTTTGGCTATAATTTGGAATCCGCTTTCTTTAAATAACTGCAAATGCGTTGATAGAGGTTCCCTGTTTAATAGATACGGCCTTGTTCCCCTGTTCTTTTCCCATTGTGTCATGGTGATGCCCCAATGTCCGTTCCATTCATATGTTTCGCTATGCGATCTGAAATCAATTTCATGTGAGACAAAGCCTTCATCGGTTAAGATTTTTGACATGACGGCATAGAAATTTTTCAAATTGTCAATATGCTCCAGAACGGCTTGTGAAAAAACAAAATCGACAACGGGATAACTATTCCCATAATTTTCCCAAGGCACGATGTATTCTATCTTTATTTTACCGGATTCATTTTTACGGAAGGCGGGAGATAGTATTTGCCTTATTGATTCGAGACGATCTTCCGATAGATTTGTTGCCAGATCATCATCGCTGAAAATATGTGCAGGAAAGGAATAATCATCCAATAAAGGCTTAACCTCAGGAAATTCATTGCTATCGGGAATAGCGGCTTTTTCTTTGAATAATAACGCAAGTTCATTTAATATTTTCAAGTTCCGGGCATTATTGGCATGATCAACAACGTCTAAAGCATAATATTCGTCTGATCCGGCAAGTATTGCGCAAAGTCCGATACCAAGCGAGTCGCCGGGGCCAAATTCTGCAATACGAAGAGGTATCGTCTTCATTCCATTGTTAAACAACTGTACTATATGCCGCATAAAAACGGAATAACAATACCTTGCGGATATTGTTCCGCCGGTTCCCCTTGCTGTGAAACCGGGTTTTACTTTCTTTATTATTTTAAGACCGATACTATAACACTTGCGTGCAAAGCTTCTTAAATAAAAGTACATTCTCGAATTTTTAAAAGATAAGATGTTCATAGTGTTTTTTTATTTTAGACGCAAATGTATATAAAAAGCAGTTGCGTTTTCTTCAGGTATCCGAGTTGATTTAAAATACTCAATTCCCAGAGAGTTCATTTTTGATTCTCGGATAGTCTCCCCCTCTACATTCATAATTCAACAGATTGATTTTTTTCTACCTTTGTTCCCGACAAAATGCATATTTATTTTAAAAATTTACAACTATGAGTTACCTTATAAAGCCTCCGGGCTACAAGCCGCTGCTTAATCTGCCTCAAACCGAGATGGGCATAAAGAAGATTAAGGACTTCTTCCAGCAGAACCTCTCCTCCGCGCTCAGGCTGAGGCGTGTCACGGCGCCGCTGTTTGTGATGAAAGGGACGGGCGTCAACGATGACCTTAACGGCGTCGAGCGGGCCGTCGGTTTCCCTATCCTCGACATGGACGACGCCGTGGCGGAGATCGTGCACTCGCTCGCCAAATGGAAACGCCTCACATTAGCCGATTACGCCATCGAGGAAGGATATGGCATATATACCGACATGAACGCCATCCGGGCCGACGAGATACTGGGCAACTGTCATTCCCTCTATGTCGACCAGTGGGACTGGGAAAGGGTGATGAACAGCGAGGAACGCACGGTGGATTTCCTAAGGCAAATCGTCCGGCGCATCTACGGCGCCCTCCTTAGAACCGAGTACATGGTATACGAGATGTTCCCTGAAATCAAACCTGCACTGCCGCCGGAAGTGGAGTTTATTTATGCCGAAGACTTACTCCGGAAGTATCCCGCACTGACGCCTAAGGAACGCGAAGACGCCGCAGCCGAAGAATTTGGAGCGATATTTATAATAGGTATAGGCGCTCCCCTGAGCAATGGCGAAAAGCACGACGGACGCGCTCCCGACTACGACGACTGGTCGACGCCCTACGGCGGACATACGGGAATGAACGGCGACCTTATCGTATGGGACAAAGTACTCGGACACGCCCTCGAACTCTCGTCAATGGGTATCCGCGTCGATAAAGAGGCCCTGCTCAGGCAACTCGAAATCTGTGGCGCCGAAGACCGTAAGGAGCTTTATTTCCACCGCCGCCTGCTCAACGGCGAACTCCCCCAAAGCATCGGCGGAGGAATCGGGCAAAGCCGCCTCTGCATGTTCCTGCTACAAAAAGCGCATATCGGAGAAATACAGGCCAGCATATGGCCCGACCGGATGAGACGCGAAGCTTCCGAAGCGGGAATGCCTTTAATATAATGTGTGATGGACGTTAAAATAGAACAGGAATGGAAGGCGCAACTCTCGTCCGAGTTCGAGGAGGAGTACTTCCGCCTGTTGACTGATTTCGTGAGGGAGGAATACAGCCGCAACACCGTCTATCCCGCAGGCCGCAACATCTTCAAGGCCTTCGAGCGTTGCCCGTTCGGAAGCGTAAAGGTCGTAATACTTGGGCAAGACCCTTACCACGAACCCGAACAGGCGCACGGGCTATGCTTCTCGGTCAGGGAAGGCGTCCCTTTCCCGCCGTCGCTTGTCAATATCTTCAAGGAAGTAGAGAGCGATACCGGAGCGCCTTTCCCTCAGAGCGGCGACCTTACGCGCTGGGCCGATCAAGGCGTGTTGCTGCTCAATGCCACCCTCACCGTCAGGGCGCGTCAGGCAGGCTCGCACCAGAACAAGGGTTGGGAACGGTTTACGGACGCCGTCGTCCGCCGCCTGGATGCCGGGCGCGACAATATAGTCTACATCCTCTGGGGCGCGTATGCCGGACGCAAGGGTGATTTCATAAACCGGCAACGCAACCTTGTCCTGACCTCGGCGCATCCCTCCCCGCTTTCGTCTTACAGGGGCTTCTTCGGAAACAAACATTTCAGCCGCGCGAACGACTACCTCATCGCCTGCGGCAAGACGCCAATCAATTGGTGACG
>JAIRZN010000005.1 GCA_031267205.1 Tannerellaceae bacterium
GTTTTTTGCAATATAAGAAGAAAAGGAGGAGCGCTACGTAGCTCAGTATCATTGTCCCGATACCAAATCGCAAGGAGAACGTATTCCCCGGTATATGGCTGAAAGCATCGACGATCCACGTCATCGAGCGAGTTAATACCTCCACAGTAAATTGAAGTACGTCCGATCCCGGAAATCCCGCCTCCGGCATCATCATCCATACTAATGCCGAAGGTATCAGTAATGTAGCTATCAACGTCAATGGGATATTTGTGAACAGGAACAATACGGGAAAGCGTTCAAAGTAGAACAGGCATAAGAAAGCCACGCCCGCCTGTGCCGCCAGCGTGAGCGTAGCACATTCCCAAGGCGTCCTCAAGACGGGGTTCCGAATTTCGAGCAGTCCGCTCAGGCTCGGCTGGAGATACAAGATGGAAGCGACAGCGGTGTAGCTTAGTTGGAATCCGATGTCATATAAATAAAGAGGGTTATAAGCCAGCATGCAGAAGGCCGAAACCGTCAGCGTACTGTATCCGTCGGTCGATCTGCTGAGTTGTTTTCCGGTAAGGTATAGCGTGAGCATCGCGGCCGATCGTATGGAGGCGGCGGCCATTCCGCTGACGGCGGTAAAAGCCCATAGCAAAAGCATGGCGAGGAGGTATCTTATCCACGTTCCGATGGTGTTTGCGGAGAGGAAAAACAGTATCCGCGTGATGAATCCGCAGACTATTGCCACGTGGAAGCCGCTTACCGACAGGATATGTATTACACCCGTGTCTGCGAATTGTTGCCGGATGTCTTTGGGCATTTGTCCGTTGTCCCCTAAGGTTACGGTAGCCAAGACCAAGCGGTCCGTTTCCGAGAGCTGCAGGCGTTCAAGAGGTGCAAGCAAGCGCTCCCTTGCACGTCCGGCCCATTGCTGCAAGAGGCCGGGAGCAGGGTCGGGCGGCCGGTTTTCGTGATAGGCAGTCATTTGTATGGATAGAAATAAGAGAAGGCAGGCGAATGCGATTCCCCAGTTACAGCGGCCGCCGTAGTTCGGCTCCGGTTTTCCCCTAAAGACCGTCGGCGCCAGGAGCAACACGGCAGGTATAAGTAATAATGCGAAGGAAGATAGCCTGAAGGAGCCATATGTTTGCAGCACGATTCCTGTTATCCATATGAGGAGAGGGCGCATGAATATACGCTTTCGTATTTCTTTTATCAAGATGTTAAGGTTGGTTTGTCGTTTGTATTATAAAGCTTTCAAGTCTCTGATTGTTTGTTGGGGGTTGTGCGATTTAAAGATGAAATTGCCTGCGACTAATATGTCGGCTCCGGCGGTGAGCAAGCGTCCTGCCGTTTCCATATTCACTCCGCCATCTACTTCTATCAAGGTATGAAGACCTTTACGGGTAATCATGTCCTTCAGGCGTGCGGTTTTTTCCACGGAGTGTTCGATAAAATGTTGTCCTCCGAATCCCGGGTTTACCGACATCAGCAACACCATATCCACGTCATGTATAATATCTTCGAGCAGGTAGACGGGCGTATGCGGGTTGAGTGTTACGCCCGCCATCATACCTGTTTCCTTGATAGCGGCGATGGTGCGGTGCAGGTGTGGGGATGCTTCGTAATGCACGTTCATCATGTAGGCCCCTGTCTCGGCTACCGTTTTAATAAACTTTTCCGGTTCTACTATCATCAGATGCACGTCCATCGGTTTTTTCAGTATTGGCCCGACGGCTTCCAGGATGGGGAATCCAAAAGAGATGTTCGGCACGAAAACGCCGTCCATTATATCAAAATGCAACCAGTCCGCTTCGCTGTCGTTTATTAATTCTATCTCCTCCTTCAAGTGCAGGAAGTCGGCCGATAAAAGCGATGGCGCTATTTTATGTTTCATATTCACATCTGTTTCCGGCAAAGATATAAAGAATTTCACGTACCTGCATAAAAGTCTTTGATTCTCACTCCTTCCTTATCAGGGCTGCAATGAGAGGTAGCACCAGAGAGGGTAATGATCGGAATAATCGACATGGTCGACCGTGCACCTGTATGATTTCATGTTAGGGGAGTGAAGGATATTGTCGATGCGAAACCAGAAATAGTTAAGGTTATACGTAATTCCCAGTCCGAGTCCCGATTCGGCGAATGCATCAAGCAGTTCGCCCTGCACTTGACGGTGTGCGTACGAGATGGGCGTATCGTTGAAGTCGCCGCAGACTAAGATATAATCGTTTTTGCTTTCCTTGATTTCTTCGGCGACGGCGCGAGCCTGACGGGCGCGTATGAGGAATGCCGGGCCTAACTTTTGCTGTATTGTACTGCGGAGGCTGTCGAAGGTTTCGGGGCGCGCGCCTTTCAGGAAATCAAGGTAGCGCAGCCTGTCTTTGGAGGTCAGCTTGAAGGATTCGAGGTGATTGTTTACGAGGGTCAGCCTCTTGTCGCCGATTGTCAGCGTATGGATGGAAGAGCCGTTGTCCCTGCTTTCGTACTTTATCCGGCGCGACTCGGTGATGGGATACTTGGAATAGACAGCCATTCCAGAACCGAAGTTCTTGAGCCTGATGATTGATTTGTAAGGATACATCTTCAGTTCCTTGTTGATTTTTTCTTCATTGCGTTCGTTCACGAAATATTCCTGCAAGCAGACAATGTCGGCGTCCGAGTCGGCGATATACCGGATTATATTATCCGGCGCGTCCTTGTCGCCCGACATATAGGCGAATCCCATGACATTGTAGGTAAGCAGCTTTATAAGATTTTCCTCCGGAACATCCTTGTGGAGATGAAACGGGAAGTAGCTCGTGACCGGATTCCAGCAGATGGCAAAGGCTGCGATACCGATCGCGAGACATTTCCACCTGCCGATAAAGGCCCAGTAAACGATAAAGGCCGCGTTCAGCAGACAAATAAAAGGAAAAACAAGGCCAAGGTAGGAAAAGAACAACGTCCTTTCCGGCGCGATCCTGTCGGAATAAGCTGAAGCGATAAGTAGCGTAGAGGCCAGGATATTGGCGGAGATAAAGAAATAGCGTATTATGTTTTTAACCGTTCCCGTCTGCATAGCTTGTTACGGTGTGTCTTCAACGCTTGCTTGCGTCAAAGAGTTTTTTCTTTTCTTCGGAGGAAAGGCCGTTGTAGCCGGAGCGTTTGAGTTTATCCAGTATGGCGTCAATCTCGGCGTTAGCTGCATTTTTGCGTGCGTTGTATTCGTATCGCGTTTCGCTGCGTTTGTAAGAGACGTGCATCTTGGGTTTGGGCTTGGCGATGTTGGCGAGGGCGTCGATAGCGCGGTTCATAAACGCCGTGATGTCTGTCCCCTTCCTTATCCATGCCGCGAAGCATATCCCCAGCAGCGCGCCTCCTATGTGAGCGATGTGCCCGCCCGCGTTGTCCGAAGTGATAGCCAGCAAATCAAAGAGGAAGGCTCCAAGAGCCAGGTATATAAGTTTGACGCGCCCGAAAAACAGCAGCATTATCTCGTAATCTTTCCGGTAGAACGACACGGCGAAGACGATCGCCATAACCGAAGCCGAAGCCCCCATCAATGCGCTGCCGGCAGCCATAGCGCTGAAATACGGGAAGACATTGTAAGCCGCCATAAACAGCGCCCCGCCCGCTATACCTCCCAGCACATAAAGCCCGCCCAATTGCCGCGGGCGGAAGAAGCGGAGGAATATCGCGCCGAACCAGTACAGCCACAGCATATTGAAAAGTATGTGCAGGAAGCCCGAATGAGTAAACATATATGTTATCAGCGTCCACGGCCTGAGCAGCAACAAAGCGGGCGACGACGGCATATTCAGGTAGTCATACAGTGAAACTCCGCGTACATTGAAAAGCAGAAAGATTACATCGCATAGACGCAGGACGATGAACGCTCCTACATTAATATATATAAGCTTGGTCAGGATACTGCCCCGCTGGAAGGCAAGCTTCAGGTTATCTAAAAAATTTCCCATTGCCGGCGCCTTTCTTTTTCCAGTAAACAATCAAAAGCCACCCGAATATCATACCGCCCAGGTGAGCGAAGTGAGCGACGTTATCGCCGGCCATGCCTGCGAAGCCGAAGAACAGTTCAATCAGTCCGTATCCTATGACGAAGTATTTCGCCTTCACTGGGATAGGTATAAACATTATAAACAGAGGCACATTAGGATATAAAACCCCGAAAGCCAGCAATACGCCGAACACGGCGCCCGAAGCTCCTACCGTCGCCCCGTTGATGAGTATGTTGAGCGAAGCCATGGCGGGGTCTTTGAAATTCATTCCCTTATTGAGCGCATCCAAACCTTGCTGGTACACAAGTTCGATGTCGCCCGGCATCATCATACCCTCCGTCCAGCGGATACGCACGTAAGCTACCAGTATATTAATAACGGCCGCCCCTACGCCCGTCACAAAGTAATACAGAAGGAAACGCCTCGACCCCCACACATTCTCCAGCACGCGTCCAAACATATATACGCCGAACATGTTAAAGAACAGGTGAGAGATGGAACCGGTGTCATGCAAGAACATATACGAAACAATCTGCAAAAGATTAAAGTCCTCCGAAGCTGGGTAATGCAGGGCGAACAATCGGGAAAAGTCGACATTAATCCTGTCGAAAACAATGCTCGCAACCCAACAGATCACATTAATAATTATCAAGTTTGCAACTACCGGCGTAGAGCTGAAGAAGCCTGAATAACGATGATTCGCCATATTTTATATATTGTTTTACCAAAGCAAAGGTATATATATTTTGTAACTAAAGGGACGGCGAGTATAAAAAGTGTCCTATGAGTAAAAAAAAATGATTTTTCCTTTGTCATATATCAAATAAAACCTACATTTGGGGCCGCGTGATTTTATAACAAATAGTTTTCAATATATAAATTGTTTAATGAGTAAATTTTTTGACAGATTATGAACAAGACTGAGTTTATCGCTGCCGTAGCAGAGAAATCCGGATTAAGCAAAGTGGATACGAAGAAGGCCATAGATGCTTTCACAGAAACCGTCTCTTCCGAATTGCAACATGGTGGGAAAGTCGCGCTCCTTGGGTTTGGAGCCTTCTCTATTTCAGAAAAATCGGCGCGAAATGGCGTTAACCCAAAAACTAAGGAACCTATTCATATACCTGCCCGCAAGGCGGTAAAATTTAAGCCGGGCGCCGAACTATCGGAGCTTGTCAAATGAAATGGAGCCTGTTTTTATCCAAAAAGAAGAGAGCGTGTATTAAGCCATACGCTCTCTTCTTTTTTTGTTGCGCCTACCCCAAAGACAGCCAAGAAGCCCGTAAACCAACATTTTTCAGTTCAAATGTCCTTGTATTAAAAATAATGCGTAATATTGTGCCTGTAAAACATACAATAGATATTTTATGACTGATGCAGCGTATGCATATTACACTTGGGCTTTAATGCCCGGAACCCCCTTCGGGGGAAAGAAATAAAAAACACAGGGGCAAGGCCTGCATCCGCAGGTACGTTCGTTACTGCGCCGTTTCGCGCGGCTCTTTTTTCCAAACATACTATGCAATATGGCGTTAGGGCCAAGCAGAGTGGC
>JAIRZN010000030.1 GCA_031267205.1 Tannerellaceae bacterium
GCAACTGTTGCAGGGATTAAGCTATAAATCTACTATACTTCGATTAAGCAGCGTAAGCGTAATTATTTTCGCCAGTTAATTGTTCGTTGCCTGAGATTAAAGTGCAAGCCAACCACGCACTACATGCTTACAAACCACTTCTACCCGCTGTCAAAACCGGTCAGCCCCGTGGTTATGGGCGCAAATATAGCTGTTTCTCCGAGAAAAACAGCTATCTCTGCAATAAACAATCAATAGGACCTGGCAAACAGCGCACGGCAGGCGGAGGCTTGGCCGGTTACCATGCACCGGCCTGTCGTCTTGTCGCCTTCGATAGGGATACACCGGATGGTGGCCTTTGTCTCGTTTTTTATACGTTCTTCCGTTTCGGGCGTGCCGTCCCAATGCGCCATTATGAAGAGGCCTTCTTCTATCTTCGCCTTGAACTCGTCGTAGCTGTCTACGCTTATGGTGCGGGAAGCGCGGAGGGCGTGGGCTTTTTGGTATATGTTGCGCTGTATGTCGTCGAGGAGATTTTTTACGTAGCTTGCTATGTTGTCGCTTGAAATGGTTTCCTTTTCCAGCTTGTCGCGGCGCATCACTTCTACGGTGTTGTTCTCCAAATCCCTGCCGCCTATCGCAAGGCGTACGGGGATGCCCTTAAGTTCGTACTCGGCAAATTTCCAGCCGGGCTTTTTGTTGTCGGCGTCGTCGTATTTCACCGTTATTCCCATGGCTTTCAGCTCGGCGATTATGCTGCCTGCCTTGTTGCCGATCTCGGCCAATTGTTCCGCGTTGCGATATATGGGAACTATGACTACCTGCGTGGGGGCGAGCTTTGGGGGCAACACAAGGCCGTTGTCGTCGGAGTGCGACATTATGAGGGCGCCGATCAGGCGGGTGGATACGCCCCAGGAGGTAGCCCAGGCGTAGTCGGTCTTACCATCCTTGTCGATAAAGGTCACGTCGAACGCCTTTCCGAAGTTCTGCCCCAGGAAGTGGGACGTGCCGGCCTGGAGAGCCTTGCCGTCCTGCATCATGGCTTCTATCGTGTACGTGTCGAGGGCGCCGGCGAATCGCTCGCTCTCGGACTTCTTTCCCTTGACGACCGGCATCGCCATGTACTCCTCGGCAAACCGGGCGTAGACGCCCTGCATACGTATGGTCTCCTCTTCGGCTTCTTGACGGGTGGCGTGGGCGGTATGCCCTTCCTGCCATAAGAACTCCGAGGTGCGCAGAAACAGGCGGGTGCGCATCTCCCAGCGCATCACGTTCGCCCATTGGTTGATCAGTATCGGCAGGTCGCGATACGACTGTATCCAGTTGCGGTATGTATTCCATATAATGGTCTCCGACGTAGGACGGATGATGAGTTCCTCTTCCAGTTTGGCGGCGGGATCGACTATAACGCCTGAGCCGTCGGCGGCGTTCTTCAGGCGGTAATGCGTTACTACGGCGCATTCTTTGGCGAAGCCTTCCACGTGGTCGGCCTCTTTGCTCAGGAACGACTTCGGGATGAGCAGCGGGAAATATGCGTTCACATGCCCTGTTTCTTTGAACATATCGTCCAGCGCGCGTTGCATTTTTTCCCATATCGCATATCCGTAGGGTTTTATAACCATGCATCCGCGTACGGCGGAGTTTTCGGCCAGGTCGGCCTTGATAACCAAGTCTTGATACCATTGCGAGTAATTTTCTTCCCTCGTGGTAAGTTCTTTCAGCTCTTTTGCCATTGTTATGTTTTTATTTATGTGACGCAAAGGTATAAATTAAATTCCGGTTTCGCCGGCGGCGGATAATTTGGAAGCGCGCCTTTCGGACGACCTGGGAAAAACCGTGTTTGGCCGTCCCACTTTTGGGATTCCTTGAAAACGTAAATTTTAAGCTTTCCACTTTTGGGGATTCCTTAAAAACGCAAATTTCGAGCTTTCCCACTTTTGGGATTTCTTGAAAACGAAAATTTTAAGCTTTCCCACTTTTGGGATTTCCTAAAAACGCAAATTTTAAGCCGTCACACTTTTGGGAAAGCTTAAAAACGTGATTTTGGAGCCGTCACACTTTTGGGAAAGCTTGAAAACGTAAATTTCGGCCGTCCCAACTTTGGGAAAGCTTGAAAACGTAAATTTTGAGCCGTCCGACTTGTCGGAAAGCTTAAAAACGTAAATTTTGATGATTCCGACTTGTCGGAAAGCTTAAAAACATAAATTTTGAGGATTCCGACTTGTCGGACGGCTAAAGCGCAAATTTTTGGCTTCCGACATGTTTTCTTCGGCCCGGACCCGCGTTTTTACGTCACGGCAAGAAACGGCGACCGGCCTTTATTTTCCGGCGCACTTGTAAATACTGATTTTCGCGTATATTTGCGAGGATGTAATTTTAGAACTATGCGGGAATTTATCACTGTTTATTGTAAGAACAATGCCGGAAGCTATGACGTTCCGACCGGCTCCTCGTTGCTGGAGATATATAAGGCGGCGGGGTCGCCATTGGCTTACAGGCCGATGAACGCCTTGGTCAACAACAAAGTGGAGGGTCTCAACTATCGCTGTTGGCAACCTAAGGATATCGAGTTTGTCGATTATACCAACCTTTCCGGTATGCGCACCTACGTCCGCTCGCTTTGCCACATATTCGCCAAGGCGGCGGCGGACATCCTTCCGGAGGCTACACTTTACCTGGAACATGCCGTCTCAAGGGGATATTATTGCGTGCTTGGCGGTTGCGGGCGTATCGACAGGGTGGCGACGGGGAAAATCAAGGGGCGTATGCAGGAGATCATAGACGCCGACGTCCCCTTTCGTCCCAAGACCGTACGGACGCCCCAGGCGGCGGCCCTCTTCCGCGAACGTGGCCTGGAGGATAAGGCGAGGTTAATGGAAACGGCGGGCATGAATTATACTTCCTTTTATGAGCTCGACGGATATGTCAACTTCTTCTACGGATGCCTCACGCCTTCGTCGGGTTATGTTCACCTGTTCGACCTGGAGCCATACTTCGACGGGATATTGCTGCGCATACCGCAGAGGAATGATCCTTCGAAACTTGAGCCCGTCGTTAAGCAGGACAAGATGTTCGATGTTTACAAAGAAAGCCTTACGCTCAAGCGCACGTTGGGGCTGAGCAATGCAGGCGATCTCAACAAGGCTGTCGCCGAAGGATACGCGTCGCAGATAATCCTCGTCGCCGAAGCTATGCAGGAAAAACAGATCGCCGCCATTGCGGAGCAGATCGCCGCAAGGCGCAAGGATGGCGTGAGGATTGCGCTCATATCCGGCCCTTCGTCATCGGGCAAAACCACCTTTGCCAAGCGGTTGGGGATCCAGCTCATAACCAATCTCTGTTACCCGCAGGGTATTTCGCTCGACGATTACTTCCTCAACCGTCGGGACACGCCGCTCGACGAGCATGGGGAGTATGACTTTGAATCCATCCACGCGCTCGACCTCAAGCAGTTCAACGACGATATGCGCAGCTTGCTCGATGGCGGGGAAATTGAGTTGCCGAGCTACGACTTTATCTCCGGCACAAGGAGTTACAAGGGTGACAGGCTAAAGCTGAGGGATAATTCCGTACTCGTAATAGAAGGCATCCACGCGCTTAATCCCGAGCTGACGGCGTATATAGACGAGGCGCGCAAGTACCGCGTATACGTGTCCGCCCTTACTTGCATCTCGCTCGATAATCATAATTGGATACCGACGACCGACAACCGTCTGCTGAGGCGTATCATACGCGATTCGCGATCGAGAGGCTATCCCGTGCGCGAGACTATCTCGCGCTGGCCGAGTGTGCGCAAGGGCGAGGACAAATGGATATTCCCGTATCAGGAGAACGCCGACGCTATGTTCAACAGCGCCATGCTTTATGAGTTCGCCGCCCTCCGCCGCTTCGCCGAGCCTGTACTCGGACAAGTGAAGGAGTCAGACAGGGAGTATGCCGAGGCATACCGCTTGATGCGCTTCTTAGGCTATTTTAATCCTATCCCGGAGAGTATGCTACCCGGCACGTCGCTGCTGAGGGAGTTTCTCGGAGGCGGCGACTTCCATTACTGATCTCCGGCGCTACACATATAATATATACATATATAATAATAACACCGGCTATGGTTCCGATGCGCAAGGCTTTCATTCAACTGCATGTCTCAATCCTGCTGGCGGGCTTCACAGGCGTGCTTGGCAAGGTGATTACGCTCAACGAGGGATTGCTCGTATGGTACCGCATCCTCATCTCCATAGCCATAATGCTGTTCCTGCTGCCGCTCGCGAGCCTGAGGAAGGATATGACGTGGCCTGCGGCGTTGAGGATGATGGGCGTCGGGGCGTTGCTGGCTCTGCACTGGGTATTTTTCTTCGGAAGCATAAAGGCATCCAACGTATCCGTAGGCGTGGTGTGCATTTCGCTGATGAGTTTGTTTACCGCCCTGCTTGAGCCGTTGGCCTACAAACGCGCCGTGTCGTGGAAGGAGGTGGCTTTGAGTCTGCTGCCGCTTGCCGGCATAGCGCTTGTTTTTCACTTCGACATACGCTATCGCACGGGTATAATGCTTGGGGTTGTGGCGGCTTTCCTGGCGGCATTGTTTACGGTTATGAACAAGAAGATAAGCATCGGGCATGCTTCGTCGAAGATATTGTTTTACGAGATGGCCGGCGGCCTGCTTTGCCTGAGCCTGCTTATGCCGCCCTACCTTGCCCGCTTCCCGTCGGATAGCCTGATTCCGGGATTGAGCGATTTCCTGTGGCTGTTAGTCTTCTCGGCCGGATGCACGGTGGGGCTTTACCTCCTGTTTATCGAATCGCTCAAGAGCATCCCCGCCTTTACCGTGAACCTCAGCTATAATCTGGAGCCGCTTTACAGCGTAGCCATCGCCATGCTCTTCTTAGGCGAGGCCAAGGAGTTGAACTTCTCCTTCTACGCAGGCCTTGCACTCATCCTGCTTTCCGTAGCCCTTCAGACGAAGATTTCCTTCGGGCGCCGCCGTTGAGGGCGGCCGTCATTCCCACAGCCTCGCCTCCAACACCTGCCGGAGGGAAAAATCCTCTAATCCGAGGTAATAACCTGCCACGTCCGCGATAGCTTCCATCGGGACAAGCCCTATTATCTCGCTCCCCGCGACAGCGACGCCGTAACGCCTCGCCTCAAGCTTGACTAACTCAAAGGCTTGATATAGCGAAGTGCGCGAATAGTCGGTCATGTTCATCGACACCTGCGTCGCGCCGCGCGTCTTCAGCTCCACGCCCATCGCCTTGCAGAAACGCAGGCCTCCCGACGAATAACGCACCCTGCGAGCTATGGCCCGCGCCACGTCGATGCGGTCGGTATCAAGGTTAACGTTATAGGCCACCAGCGGCGATCTCGCCCCGACGGCTACCGCTCCCGCCGTAGGATGCTTGCGGCTCGGTCCAAAGTCAGGCGCCCATAGCGGCAGCTTCAACTTCTCGTCCAAGCCCTCGAATCCACCCCTACGCACGTCGGCCAGATTGACGCGATGCGGCGCGGAGGCGGATTGCTCGTAGAGGAAAACAGGCAGGCCAAAACGTTGTCCGGCTTCAAAAGCCACTTCGCGGGCGAGGTCGATAGCCTCGTCCATAGAACATTTTCCGAGAGGTATAAAGGGGACGACGTCGACGGCCCCCATCCGCGGGTGCACGCCGGAATGGGTATTCAAGTCGATGAGTTCAATGGCGATGCCGATAGCGTCGAGCACAGCGGCGCCGAGGGCGGGAGGGCGTCCGGCGACGGTAATTACCATGCGGTTGTGGTCGTAATCGCTACTGTAATCTAATAGCTTGACGCCCTCTTTTGCGCGAAAAGCTTCGACGATACGGTCTATCCTGACAGGATCGCGCCCCTCGCTGAAGTTCGGGACACATTCGATGATTCTTTTTTCCATATATGATACGTATGATTTTAGCCTGAATTATTCAAGTCGGCGACATTTGAAGCAAATGTAACAAAAACTATTGGAGCAAATACCCTATTTGGGAGCGTTTGAAACACAAACGCAATATGGCAAAATAAAAACGCCTGACAATAAATAACTATCAGGCGTTTATGCGATCCAAGCTCACGTCCCTCGGCGTTGATTGCGATTAATCGTTCAACTTGGCTGCGAGAAATTCGCGGTTCAGGCGTGCGATGTTCGAGATGGAAATCTCCTTCGGGCATTCGGCCTCACATGCGCGGGTGTTAGTGCAGTTGCCAAAACCCAGCTCGTCCATCTTGGCTACCATAGCCTTGGCGCGGCGGGCGGCTTCTATCTTGCCTTGCGGGAGCAGAGCCAACTGGCTCACCTTAGCAGATACGAAGAGCATAGCCGAGCCGTTCTTACATGCCGCCGCACAAGCCCCGCAACCGATACATGCCGCCGCGTCCATCGCCAGGTCGGCATCTTTCTTGGGGATGGGGATGGCGTTAGCATCCGGCACGCCGCCGGTGTTTACCGATACAAATCCGCCGGCCTGTATAATCTTGTCATAGGCATAGCGGTCAACCATCAGGTCGCGTATAACAGGGAAGCCGGCCGAGCGCCACGGCTCTACCGTTATCGTAGCCCCGTCTTCAAACTTGCGCATATGCAACTGGCAGGTCGTCACGGCCGAATCCGGTCCGTGAGGATGTCCGTTGATATAGAGCGAGCACATTCCGCATATACCTTCGCGGCAGTCATGATCGAAGGCGACAGGCTCTTTGCCTTCCT
>JAIRZN010000056.1 GCA_031267205.1 Tannerellaceae bacterium
AGTGTGGAGGAAGTCTTTATTGTTTTCCTAAGGAACAAGTCAAAATCGCATATATTATCATAAGTCAAATCCTGAAACGTCTTTATATTTTCAAAAGCTTCAATTTTCCCTATTAAAGCCTTATGATCATGACCGTACCCAATCCCATATTCTTTTTTTAGCATCTCCGCCTTAACAAATTTTATAAAAGAATCTGTGTTTATGTTCTTGGCATTCCAATTCTTGGCATCCTTTAGTGTCACGCACTTATCCGATAAAACAAACGCCTCTACCTTCCTAAACATATTCCTCGCCTTACCGGTCACAAGAACAGCGTTATCATGGTTCCTGCATGTAAAACCATTTTTTGGCGAAAACTGGTTTTTGAAAAGATAGATGCCTGTCGAAATAAGTACCCTGTCCTTTTTCCCTGTCAGTCTTACTTCGATTTGTAGCAGTCCCCTTCGACTGTCGTTGTCTGATACGTTCTTCCTGTCAAAAACGTATCTCAATTGAGTGTTGTTCATGATTGCAAATTATTTAGTCGACAAATATAGAATTTTTCGCACTATTCTTCGCACTTAACCTTAGAACGGTGCGAAGAATGGGCTTAATTTGCACAAGACGCAATTTTCGCCGACACTCATAACCCGCTTTAAACCTGCATTAAATAAAAAAAACCACCTTGCGAGCGGTTTTTAGTGGAATCACTGCGGGATTTACGCTACTATCCCTCACGCGAAGAACGCCCCGTCGCTCTCCGGCGCCGTATATCGGACAATAAAAAAAATACCGGCCTGCGTAGCAAGATATTTTGCGCCTCCGGTGCAACGGACAATGCGAATATTTTTTGACGGAAGCTTCAACAAGTAGTCGATAAAGCTTCCGTCATTTTACTCTTACTCCAAAAATATTTCTTAAGGCTTTCTAATTTTGACAGAAGCTTCAAAGAGTAATCGATGAAGCTTCTGTCATTTTACGCTTACTCCAAAAACATTTCTTGAGACTTTCTCATTTTGACAGAAGCTCCAAAGAGTAATCGATGAAGCTTCTGTCATTTTATGCTTACTTCAAAAATATTTCTTGAGACTTTCTAATTTTGACAGGAGCTTCAATGAGTAGTCGATAGAGCTTCTGTCATTTTATTCTTACTTCAAAAATATATCTCGAAGCTTTCTCATTTTGACGGAAGCTTAAAAGAGTAGTCGATAGAGCTTCTGTCATTTTATTCTTACTTCAAAAATATATTTTGAAGCTTTCTCATTTTGACGGAAGCTTCAACGAGTAGTCGATAAAGCTTCTATCATTTTACGCTTACCACAAAAATATATTTTGAAGCTTTCTCATTTTGACGGAAGCTTCAAAGAGTAGTCGATAGAGCTTCTATCATTTTACTTTTACCACAAAAATATATTTTGAAGCTTTCTAATTTTGACGGAAGCTTCAACGAGTAGTCGATAGAGCTTCTATCATTTTACCCTTACTTCAAAAATATTCCTTGAAGCTTTCTCATTTTGACGGAAGCATCAACGAGTAGTCGATCGAGCTTCTATCATTTTGAAAAAATAACGTAAACATTGCTGCGGTTCGGAAAATTACATATCTTTACAGCCGTAAGACCATCTTTAAAGAATATTGTATGAAAACTCTTGCAATCAAAGTGAAGTCCCGGCTTCTTAATCGCTTAAGGAACGACGAACATGCGGCGCTGCTCGGCAGTATCGACATACTTATAGAAGCAAACAGTGAGGCGTTGCCGGAAATTCAGCCGCTGTACGGGAATTTCCACAGGCTGTATAGGGAAGAGGGCGGCATCTACAAGCGCGATGCAACGGCGGTGGAAACCAAATTCATAGTAGCCGTCCACCGGACGCGCCGCGCCGCTTTTATACTGGTCAGGCGCAGCGTGGAGGCGGCCTCGTATGATGACGACCCGGCGCTCAGGGACGCCGCAGCCATGCTCAAGGAGGTGCTGCGTAACCATCGTTCGGTCACGACCGTGTCGATGTACGAAGTCACGCCGCTGGTACATAACATGATCGAGGATCTGCGCAAGCCGCGTTACGTCGCGGCCGTTACGACGCTTGGGCTTGACGCCGCCGTCGGCAAACTGGAGGCGAGGAACGAAGAATTTAGGGATATATACCTCGAACGGGCGCACAACCGTGAAGTTTTCGACATACAAGGCAGTATGGAGGGGATACGCCCGAAAGTTAACAGCGCCTTCCTCGACCTCGCCGGCGGCATCAATGCATATTATCTGTCTAAACGGCTATCGGGCAAGGCCGACGCGGAGAATCCGTACAGGGACATCATCGTATCAATAGACGGCTTTGTCGAGCAGGCCCGCCTCAACCTCGAACGCCGCAGGCGCGGAGCGCACAGGGCCAAAGACGACCCTGGCGACGTCGGCGCCCTCATCCCCTAACACGCCCCGCACAGCGGAGCGCAGGCAGCTATATCCCCGGCCTCGACAGCGCCCGCGCGTGAGGGGAAGTAGCGAAAAAGCTCGACCCCGCACGGTGGGTGCGCGCCTGTTCGCGAACAAAGTCCTGAAGTAATATTTTTTGATGTATTAAGGCATGTAGACGAGCGCCGTCGCATAAGCGGCGATGCCCTCGCGGCGGCCGGTGAATCCCATTCGCTCGGTCGTCGTGGCTTTTATAGATATATCGCAAGGGTCTGCTTGCATGACTTCGGCAAGCGTTGTTTTCATTGCATAGATATGCGGATTCAATTTTGGTTGCTCTGCGACGACGGTAGCGTCCATATTTCCCAGCTCGTATCCGGCTTCGTGGACGAGCTTCATGGTATCGCCAAGAAGTATCTTGCTGTCTATGTCCTTGTAGCGGCCGTCGGTATCGGGGAAGTGGTGGCCTATGTCGCGCATACCGGCGGCGCCGAGCAGTGCGTCGCAGATGGCATGTATCAAGACGTCGGCATCGCTGTGACCCTGCAAGCCTGCCGGATGTTCGATCCGTATGCCTCCGAGCCATAGCTCGCGTCCCGGCGTCAGCGCGTGCGCATCGTATCCGAAGCCTACACGTATTTTATTCATTACCTGAAAAGGTTTTTGATTCCGTCCATATCGAAGGAGAGCGAGAAACGCAAGGTTTGATCCAGCGGATTGCTGGGGACGGTACTTATAAGGTAGGCTGCGTCGAGCTGGAACACGCTCATGCGGAACCCTGCTCCTACTGAGAAGTACTGACGATTGCCTTTATATGGGTTTTCGTAATAATAACCGCCACGGAGGAAGAACTGGTCATTGTAGCTGTATTCGGCGCCTAAGGAGAAATTTATTTCCCTCAACTCTTCGCTAAAGCCGCCCGGAGCGTCGTAGAATGATTTGAAGATACCGGTCATGAACGACATGGTGTTGTATTCTGTCCTCAGCCGGTCGTAGTTGGCTTGTTCTTCTTCTGTATTGCCTCTGACTTTGGGGAGGCTGGGGACGAGGTATTTGCTCATGTCCAAGTAAACGCCTATGCGGTTGTAGTCGTCGAGCGGATAAAGCAGTCCTGTTCCTATTTTCAGTGTCGTGGGAATAAACTCGTTTGTCGTACCTCCGTCGTATGATATTTTGGTTCCTATATTGGAGACATTAAAGCCGAATGTCCAGAGGCTTTCCGTATTGCCGAGTATAACGTATTTCTCCAAATAACCTGATACGTCGGCGGCGACCGAATTACCGGGTACCATCTCGTCACTCTGGTCGCTCATGTCCGAACGTATATACCGGGCCGTTACCGCCATGGAATATAGTTCCGACAGTTTGCGGCTATAGCTTACATCTACCGCCATTTCATACGGGTTCAACCGGTTGTAGGGGACTGTTTCTCCGATGTGGGTCTCCGTTATTTCGCCCAGCGTAAAATAGCGCAGGGAGGCGCTGACGGCCTGGTTGTCGTTCTGTCCTATCTTGTAAAATCCCGACATATAAGCCAGGGCGACGTCGTTCACAAGCCGCCGCAGCCACGGCGTATACGACATACCTATGCCTGCATTGCTGTAATGGAAGGTGTACTTGGCCGGGTTCCAGTATTGGGAAGCGATGTCGGGGCCGCTCGCTACGCCATTGTCGCCCATTGCGCCGGCCCGCGCATCGGGAGCGATAGAGAGCGAGGGTACGGCTGTGTTGACGGGAGCGAAGCTTTTGTCTTGCGCCCACGCAGAGCTTGCAAGAAACATGCAGGCTGTTATATGGAGAGATTTTCTTACTATTCCTTTCATGCGAATATCTTTTTTTAAGGGTAGGCATGGAACTCCGCAGTCTGTTCCCTTATAGCCGTAGGCGTGAACAGTGGTTGCATGCGTCGCTTCATACGAACAAAAATTTAATAACTCTATAAACTAACGAAGGCCTCGTTTTATTGTGCGAGTATCACCAATTTCCCTGATCGCGCATCTTCTTCTCCCTTGTTAGTGCGGATAGAGGCGCGGTATATGTAGACGCCCGGACGGAGGCGCGAACCGTTGTCGCTCGTCAGGTTCCATTCAACAGAGTAGGGGGCCTCCATGGGCGACGTCCCGCTCTCTTCCTTTTGCCACCAGAGGCGTCCGCTCATGTCGTAGACCCTGATATTAACTTGCAGTACGCTTTCGGGACGGTCGTGGTAGATGAGGAATTGTATGTTCTCGCGGGCAGGAACGGGCGTGGCGACGATTTTAGATATCAGCGGCCTCACATCTTCGATTACTTCAAACGTAAAGGTGCGCAACGTTGGATTATTCGCTACGTCCCATACTTTGAACTCGGCCGTGTGCACGCCGGCCGTCAGGGCGGGGACGGAGAATGTCACAAGGCCTTCGCCTGTACTTCCCGCATCGGGCAAGAGCCGGTAAGCGGAGTTGAGGTTGTAGTTCCAGGCCGGACGATTGTCTATCGACAGCATTATGTCGTGGCCGATGCTGCTGCCGCTTATGTTCACGCCCGACTTATCCCACAGCTTGGCTACGAACAGCGGCGTGGCGTTCACCTTTCCTCCGTCGGCGAAGGCGGGACTGTTCATATACAGCTCGCGTATTTCAGGGCCTTCGGTATCTTGTTCAGGGTTGTCGGACGAGCCGCCTATGAGAAGGTCGCTGAAGTAGCCTTGCGCCTCTATACCGAGGCTGTCTGCCGATGCATACAGGTTCATCAGGCCGTAGTCGCCGGAGTAGGATATATCTTTTGGTACGGTGAACGAGAACTCGAAGTTCCCGCCATGCACGCTGTTGTTGCCTGTGTAGAGCGTATACGGGTAATCGGTGAACGTCAGCGTATCGCCGGTGTGGTTGTTGTCCAAGGTGCGGATGGTTTGTTTGCTGTCTAAGACGGTCACGTTGAGCGAGCCTGAAAAGTTTGAGGCTGCCGTTTCGCCGTCGGGCATCAGTATCCTTCCTTTCACCGTCATCCTGTCCAATGCCTTGACGGGAATATCGACGCCGGCTTCAACCTCCTTGCCGTTTATGTGCGTGACTTGTATGTTGTACTCCGGGTAAGCGGGCTTCATGGCGGGGTCGCCAATGAGGATAAAGTTGAACTTATTCGTGTCCGTGAGGCCGCTTTTGGTTTTACGGATAATATCGCCTAAGGCGAGGCGGCTGCCGTCGGGGTTCCGGCTGAAGAGCCGGCTGACAAGGAGGCTATTTAGTGCGAAGTTGTTATTTGAGTATACTACACGGGTGGTAGTAAACATTGCTATGCCGCCGCTCTTCTGGAGGAAGACGCTCTCGCCGGCCGACGTAGACGTGTCGTCAAAGCGGGTGAAATCACAGGTGGCTGTTATCCACAGAGGCAGGCAGGGGTAGGAAAAACGTGCGATGTCGGAGCTCGTCAGCACGTCTTCGTCGCTAAGCTTTGTGGTGCTTCCGTGACCTGTATAGTTGATGACCAACAGGCCGTCCTGGAGTTGCTTCAGGATATTGCGCTTCACGTCGGGATATTGCGACCCTGCCTTCTTATAGGCGTCGAAGTATATCTTGTTAACAAGGAAGCCGGGGCGCTCGGTATTCACGAGCTCGGCCAGACGGTCGGCGTAAGCCATGTGCTCGAGGCTGTATGGCGGTGAATCCGACGAGCTGCCGTCGTCGGCGACGAAGCTGATACGATTCTTCCACGCCCCCGTCAGGCTGTTGTCCGAGTATGCAAGTATCTTATCCACCGCTATGGCGGCCTCCTCGACGGTACGCGCCGGTATGCGGCCTATGCCGAGCTGGATGGCGGCCGTTGTAAAGGGCGTATCTTCGAGCGAGCCGAAGTAGTCGTCGGTTACGTATGAATATTCATTCAGCGAGTTCGCCGACTGGTAGGTCAGGAGCATATTTGCGGTCGAGGCGCTCTGCCAGGCGGCCGTAAGAAGGCGGTTATCATAAGCCCCGTCTCCGAAGAGGAGGAGATACTTTGGCTTCTCGGCCTCCGTGCCTGCGCGGTCGTATAACATCTTCATGAAACGGCGGTAGGCGGTAGCGTCGGGGGTTCCGCTCGAAAACTCGTTATATATCTGTGCCGGGCTTACGACCTCTACCTTCAGCCCGTCGGCCGTGCGACGCTTCGAGGCTATCCGCTCGGCTTGCGCGCGCAGGCCGTCCCTGACAATGATGACCATATCGGTTACTCCCGTCCCGTGAAGGTTCTGGTTCCCTACTTCGCCTGCACTCTTCCACCCGCCGAGCGTCCGGTCGGTTTGTACGGCTGCAAACTCGCGCAACTCGCCTGCGGGGATGCCGAACGTCAGTTCATTGCCGCTCAAAGTGGCTTCCACGAGGCGGGGATTAAGGCCGTCGGTGATGTCGAGTATGATGGTGTTGGCGTCGGCGTTACGGACAACGAAGCGCGAGGCGTTGCGCCGCGAGGCTATACTGCGGAATATCGTGTACTCGCCGTATACCTGGAGGTTCCGCTTTGCCTGAAGGCGGACATAGTCTATGTGCACGTTTTCGTCGCCTGTATTGTTGTAGGCGACGGCGACGGCGGGCGATTCCTGCTTCTCGCCTCCCCACTCGGCCGTCGTCGAGGCGGCTATACCTTTATTATATGTGTCGGAGGGGCTGACCGTGCGTATGCTTAAATCTATCAACGTTGCGCCGTCTATGCTCAGCGTGGCGCGACCGGCCGCAGACTTCGGGCGGGCGATGAAGCGCATCGTAACCTTGCCCGGTTCGCTCGTTATGCCGGGCATCCGCAACGTGGCGCGGTCGAGCGTATACGAGCCGGCGGCGGCGAAGGAGCGTCCGAACAGTTCACGGCCGGACTTGTTGACCGAGTACAGGTCTTCTTCGTACAACACGTAGTCGTCGAACGTATCTATGGAGACTGCTGCGCCTTGCGCCGGCGTGGATTCGGTCTCTATCGCCCTCGCCCCGCCGCTGTCCGAGAGGAAATAGTAGCCTGAGACGGCGTATGGATTGTTCGTATGCTCGAAGGCGTTAGCGTTGGCGTTGTATTCCCATTTAACCGGTCCCCGTCCGTAGAAGATGAGGTACCCCGGAGCGCGGTAAACGGGCAATTGGGGAAGATCGTCGGTGTACGTCTTGCTAAAGTCTTCGTCCAGCGGCCAGCCCCCGTATCCATACAGCGAGACTTGCCGCGGGTCGGCGAATCCGAGCTTGAGCAAGTCGTCGTCCGTTATCTTATATATACCGGTATTGTCGACTTGTATCTTCACCCACTTGCCCGTTTCGAGCGCCGAGCGTGCGGCATAGTTATTTTTGTCCGTAGCCCCCATTGAGGCAGGGAGCAGGACGAGGAGCGTTAGCGCGAGCGCATTGTTGATTGAGCGAATCATTGTTGTACGTAAGTATGCTATCTTATGTTGAAATCCAACAGTTTCCGGTTCCCGATATATCCCTCGAGATGGTCTCCTGCACGTACCGGCCCCGTGCCCGCGGGAGTTCCGGTGTATATTAAATCTCCCATCTTGAGCGTGAAGTAACGGCTGGCGCAGGCTATAATCCTGTCTACGGTAAAAATCATGCCGGCCGTATCGCCCTCCTGCGCCCTGCGCCCGTTTATGTCGAGGTGGAAGCGTATCCCGCCGTCGTCCGCCTCGCTTAGCGGGATGAAACTGCCGACAACAGCCGAGTTGTCGAACGCCTTGCTTATTTCCCACGGGAGGCCTTGTGAGCGTAGCCGCTGCAGTATGTCGCGCGCCGTAAGATCAATCCCGACCGTCACCTCGTCGTAGTACCGGCGTGCGAAACGTTCGGCGATGTTCTTACCCAGGCGGTTGATCTTCACGACAATTTCTGTTCCGTAGTGTATGTCGACCGAGTAATCGGGCATAAAAAAGGGTTTGCCGTTCTTAAGCGCCGAAGATTCGGTCTTCATAAATATAACCGGTTCCTCGTCTACTAACGGGCGCCGCACTTCTTTATTGCAAGGCGCGTAGTTCGCGTCGACGGCTATTATCTTCATTGTTTAACGTCGAGAAACTTCAACCGGTTGAACATTACGGCCAGGTGCGCGTACATGGAGGTGTTTTGCACCACTACCCCTTCGGGTACGCGGATGCGGAAGGGCGTGAAGTTCCATAGTGCATGTATACCTCCGGATATGATCTCGTCGGCGGCGATTTGCGCTTGTTCAACGGGCACCGTGACGATGCCTATGACGGCGTCCATAGTTTTCTGAAGCTCCGGGTATTGGCTGGTGTGATAGACCGGAATGTTGTTGATCAACGTCCCTTCGGGTATGGGCCGGGAATCAAAGCCGGCGATGATCTCAAGGCCGTATTGCCTGAGGCCTGTATCGTGCAGCAGGGCCCCGCCGAGGCTTCCGACGCCGAATATAACGGCCTTGCGCCGTACATTGAAGCCGAGGTAGGCTTCTATAACTATGATAAGCCTCTCGATCTCGTACCCGACTTTAGTTCTGCCCCTGACGTTTATGTAGGACATGTCTTTTGATACTTGACTGGGCGCGGCGCCGATCTCGATAGCCATTTGGGTGGAAGAAACAAAGGTTTCGCCGCCGGCATGGAGCAGTTTAACGAATGCAAGGTACCAGGGCAGGCGCCGCAGTGTCGGTTCGGGCAGCGGGCAAACGCGGGGTGTGTAGGAATAGGTCATTTTTTCTAATTTATAAGGTGTAAAAAAATACGGACTAAGCCTGAACGAATCTCCCCGTCTTCAAGCGGCGAGGCGTGCATGAACTTTGCCGCAGTTGCATGTTCAGTATTGTGCAAGAATAGAAAGATTTTGTTCATGATAAAAATATTAATGAGATTTATTAGTGCAAACATACAAAAAAATACCG
>JAIRZN010000107.1 GCA_031267205.1 Tannerellaceae bacterium
TACCGCACTATGCGCTATGCTGGGACGGACAACGAGGCTGAGCGTGTCGCCGGCGTTGGCGTATGTAGAGAGGGTAGTCCATATAGTAATGGCATCGGCGGCATTAGTTGTGATGTTGCGATACATTTCGTATTCATCCACCACGCTTGAGGTCTGCGTCACTGCATCCTTGCGTACCAACCGGAAATGCGTCGCTGTATGAATATGCCGCGAAGGAACGGCGTACTTGGCATACCATCGTATCTCAAATACGTGATAACCTTCGGATTTTACCCCATAGACAGAGGCGGGAACAGGAGTATACGTATCCGGCTGGAAAGTCTGGGCAGGCAATTCCTGTACGCTCACTATCTTGTCGCCCGAAAGCGTAGGCAAAGCCCAACGGCTATTACCCACCGAGTCGGACGTAAGCATAAGCCCCGGAGCCTCTAATCCGTCAACAATCCGCACGGCGCCCCGTACATCTAATTTAGCCGCGGGCGAAGTGGTTCCTATGCCTACGTTCCCGCTGTTGCTGATCACAAAATCCTTGTCTGTCGCCACATGAAACAAGCCTGCCGGATTTTCGGTATTAATACCCACCTGCGCTCCGGCCGCAAGGGAAATAGCGGCGAAGGCTATCCATAAGTAATAACGTCTCATCGTATTCTTCATTTAATTAAAGTAATTAGCATCGTCTTCAAGACCCAGTCGCTTGTATAAAATCCGCGATAATACCCAGTTCATGCCGCTCACATGACCAACCGAAAAATAGCTGCCCAGTCCGTCGGTGGGATTGACCCAAACGCTCAACACGTCGCCCTGCGAAGCTTTGGCATACAGGGTGGTAAAGGCCGTAACCCTGAGCATATTGTATTCGTGCCAGATAAACTCGTCGATCACCGCCCCGTTCCTGCGGAACTGGAAGACAAAGACACCCATTACGGGTGTTGTTGAAGTTACATTAAAGTCGCCCCACCAGCGTAGTTCCACTGCATAGAATCCGGTGGCCGGCACGACAAACACACTGCTGTTTACCTGCGTATAGGCGCCTATGTTAAAGTTTTGTGCAGACAATGTTATGATGGGGAATACCGTATCGCGAACCGTTGTTGGAGGCGTCCATGTTTGCCATTGGGCTACGCCCTGCGCGTCGGACGTCAATATCTTGCCTGCACCCTGGCTGCCGTCCATGATGCGCAGAGCCGGCGTAGCGGTTTGTCCCTGTAAATTAATCTCCAGGCGGGTAGAGGGCGAGGCCGTCCCTATACCGGTATATCCCGTATTTGTAATCAGCACATCATCCGCCTGCTGCGCCGATGTAGGCATACCTGTGTCCGGATTGGTTGTGGCGGTGGAAGAACGCCCGTCCAAATGGAACATTCCCTGCGGGTTTTCCATATTGATACCCACACTGATCTGCGCTTCCGCACAAAAAGGCAGGCCAAGCGCGACCAGGCCCGCGAACACCGTAATAAGTCTTCGTTTCATATCCTAGCGTATTAATTTAATCTCCATATATTCACTTTCGACTGCGTCCAGGGAGTAGCCGGATTCACTTCCGTATCCATATAATAGGACGGACGGGCGCGCATGGTGAAGGTTTCGCCCGCGTTGGCACGGCTATAAAGCGTAAAACAAGTGGAAAAATGGCCGGCGTCCGTTCCGTTACTGGTCACATACGTTTCATACTCGTCGGCATACGCGCCGTTTTTGAGAAGCCTGTAATGCAAAATAGCATGCGTTACGGCGGATTGACCATCCCTGTACTTGCCCCACCACCGGATTTCAAAGATGTAAAAGCCACTTGTGTTAGCCGTAAAGCTAAAGCCGATGTCATACAGCGTATTGTTGTTCACGTGCTCATGAATCGTTTGCGCCGGAATATTGCGAAAGCCATATGCCTCGCCCGGTATGCTCAATCCCCCCGGCAAATCCTGCCACCGGGCGTCGCCATTGGTATTTACCGATGTCAGTACCCGTCCGCCCTCCTGATAGCCGTCCACAATACGCAACGGCGATTTGGGAGCCTGGGGCGTCCCTCCGTCGGTGACAGTCAGCAGTTCGGTAGAAGCAGGGGGCGGGATAGTCCCTATTCCTACACTACCTTCGAATGTAACTATCACGTCGTCGCCTGTATACAGACCTCCGTCCGTGTTACCCAATGCGTCTACATGAAACATTCCAAGAGGCGGAAGACTATCATTCGCATTGATACTTACCTGTGCAAATGCACCTGTCCCTATCGCCCAGCAGGCAATAAGAATAAACATACTTTTTTTCATTTGATATAAATATATAAAGTGTAGTTCGAAATGGAAGAGAAAAGGGAAGGAGAGTTTTTTATTACATGACTTTTTATTATACGCACGCGCGCTATACACTAATCGTGTGTGTGTGTGTGTGTGTGTGTGTGTGTGTGTGTGTCATCTTATCATTACTGAAATTCGAATTTATGTTGCGATATAAATAGTATGCTGTCATTGTGGGGCAAAGTTATAATATAATTTCAGAAACAGGAAAACTCTTTTCAGAAACAAGAAAAACTTTTCCGCTTGATGTCGTATATTTATACGCAAACCTCCGCTACGCACCGTCTTGACTAAATGAGCACACCACTGCCCGCCATTGCCGTTCGGAAGCATGGCGTTTCCGTAGAATACCCTTACAGAGTCTTTGAGGAACTCCCCAAAAGGGTCGACGGCTTTGCCAAAGCATTCGAATGCAAGGCCAAAGCATTCGAATGCAAGGCCGGTGCAATCGTAGAGAAGGGACTATCCAAAGTTTTGTGTAAACAGGCCCTGCTGTTTTTCTCTTAATTCAAGGTAAAACGGGCGTTATACCGCAAATGCGGTGAGTGTGTAATTGCTGGGCATTTAATATGCGTTCCTTTCTCCTTTGAACATATTAAATATCGTGACGGTAATGATTTTCAAGTCAAGGAAGAAGGACCAGTTTTCGATGTACCATACGTCTCTTTTGACGCGGCCTTCCATTTGTTCAAGGGTTTTTGTCTCCCCTCTGTAACCTGTCACCTGCGCCCATCCTGTTACGCCGGGCTTTACAAGGTGCCTGACCATGTATTTGTCAATCAAGGCCGAGTATTCTTCGGTATGCTTCAACATGTGCGGACGGGGGCCTACGACCGACATATCTCCGGTGAGTACGTTAAGGAACTGGGGAAATTCGTCCAGGTTTGTTTTCCTCAGGAAATCGCCCAGGTGGGTTTTGCGCGGGTCGTCCTTTACCGCCTGGGTTACGTCGGCTTCGGAATTTACTTTCATCGTCCTGAACTTGTAACATTCAAACTCTTGTCCGTAAAGCCCCGTTCGCTTTTGTTTGAAAAGAACAGGGCCGCGGGAGCCTGATTTGATAAGTATGCCCAGTATGATATATAAAAGGGGGTAAACAGTTACGAGTATAATGATGGAAAAGGCTATATCAAAGCAACGTTTGAGCGCCCTGTTGTATGCCGCCTGTAAGGGTTCCCTGCGGACGGAAAGCAGTGGAATCGACTCCATCACGTCCATAATAAGGCTCTTCTTTACATTGCGGTAAAATTCGGGCACGATGTAGAAACGCACCATATTCTTTTCTGCAAAATTCAGCAGCTTAAGTATCTTTTCATCTTGCGTTCCGGGTAGGGTGCAATATATTTCGTCTATGCCATGCTTGGATACATAGTTGTTTACCTCATCGGTATTGCCTAAATAATCAGGCAGGACGTTTTTCAGCGCAACGTTGTCATCGAAGAATCCCATGACGGTAAATCCGTAGGCCAATTCGTCTTTCATGATACGATACAGCTCCATTCCGTTCTTGCCGGCTCCTATGATAATGATTCGTTTGAGGTCATGGCCTCTCCGGCGGTATATCTTCAGCATAATGCGCACCAGCACGCGCCAGACGGGGAATATTATTATGACTGCGGCATAAAAAACGACGAGAAACCCGGTCAACGCATTTCCTATGTTAAGGAATACAAGGCAGGTGGAAAATAGAAATACATGAAACGTAATCAAGAATATAGCTCTCTGTACAATCTTGTCGATAAAGACAACCGAGCCATGTAAGCGGATGGGGAAAAAATATAGGGCGAAGAAATAGCAGAAGTTTAACAGAAGCAGTATTTCTTTCAAACGGCCCGTTATGGTATCTGTCTCAAATCCGTTCAATTCGTAAGATACGACAAAGAACAGGAGATTTAATACAATTAAATCACCCAGTCCTATTAACCATTGGATTAACAAATTACCTCGCTTATTATTGAGTTCCATACGTTTTGTGCAAAAATCCTACAAAAGTAACAATAATTTTGAGTGACAGGCTGTTTGAAGGAAAGTCGGTTAAATAAAAAGAGACTGTCTCCCAAAGTTCGGTATAAAACTTGTGAGACAGTCTCCTGCGGTGTAACTGCCGGTCTTCTATCTTAATGATTTATTTTCCAGCAGTCATGATAACTACGCGGTTCCAATTGTTTTCGTTGAACGGTTGAACATCGGAGCCTTTCCATTCAATGGAAATCTGGTTGGAAGAGATACCGTATTTTTCAATCAATTCTTTAGCCACGGCCTTGGCGCGTTTTTCGGAAAGCGTTAAGTTATAGGTAGAAGTACCTGTTTGCTTATCTGCGTATCCGATAACTTTGATTGGAGTTTTATTGTCCTTCATGAACTCTGCCGTATTATAGATGTTAATCTGCTGATTAGCGTCTATCTTAGAGCTGTTCAAACGGAAATAAACTACGTTTTCGGCATAATTGTTCACGACGGTAGCGGGAACTACCGACGGTGGGCAATCAGGACAGGAGACCGGACGACGGCTCAATGCTTCGTTTTCGGAACGGAGCGTATTGATCTGCGAATTGAGGTCGTTCAACAAGGTGTAATCCATCGGTTCGATGACTTCAAAGTCCGTCTTTCCTAACTTGAACGTCAGACCGATCGTACCCTGTGCGATAAAGTCCGTCAGGTGGTACTTGTATATACGGTTGAAGTCTTCGTTAAGCAGGGAACCTTGAACTTCCAGGTTCAGGTCTACCCGTTTACTCAGGCGGAAAGCCGTCAGGATACCGCCGTTTAGCGTGGGTGATTCAGTCCTTGGAATGCCTTGGTTTTCGAAACGTTGCGCATAGCCGAGACCTACCCATGGAATCAGGCGGAATACTTTCTTTTCGCGATACGGAGCCCATAGATTGGTTACATCTAATAACAAATCCGCATGGGCTGCGCCGAAAATATTGTTCTGCTTGAATAATTCCGGGGCTGTCCTGTCCGCATCGTATCCGACAAGAGGTCCGCCTGTCAGTTGAACACGGAATGCGACGTAAGGATTAAACCATTTCCCGAAAGATAGTTGAGGATTGATGTTCAACCTGTCGATAATAGATGCTTGTTCGTTATCGTCGCCGATTAGCATCGACCCTCCTCCGGCGATAGAGATAAACCAGTTATCGCCGGCCTTGTTCTTCTTGAAGTTTGTTTTCGCACCTGTTTCGGTACTGAACCCAACTTGCGGTTGATACTCCTGTGCGGAAGAGATAAAAACTGCGCACAGGAAACATGTAAGGAATAGAAATTTCGTCTTCATATACATAAGATTAATTAATAAAACATTTACCTTATTTCAATTATAACTATAACAACTAACGGTCAAATAATTATTGAGCAAAATTAAAGTTTTTTTCTGTCGTTGCAACATAAATCACGAAAATGTTTTAGTTATTCAAAATAATTCAATATCGTATAGCCTCCCTTTTTCAAGTAGGAGTCTTTTTTCATCAGCTTTAGATCGTTATGCAGCATGTCTTCTATCAGTGCGCTTAACGAATACTCCGGCTCCCAGCCCAGACGGGTGCGGGCTTTCGTGGCGTCGCCTATAAGCAATTCCACTTCCGTAGGGCGGAAATAATTCGGGTCAACGCCTACGACGTCTTCCCCTATGCGCTTGCGTAGCGCTTCCAAGTAGTCCTCGCCTGCTTTTTCGGCAAACAGTTGTTCGTCGATAGAGGTCAGGACGGCGGTTTCGTCTATTCCTTCGCCACGGAATGTGATGCCTACGCCTATTGCCTCAAAGGACATGCGGATAAAGTCGCGGATAGTTGTCGTAACGCCGGTAGCTATCACGTAATCCGACGGCTCGTCCTGCTGGAGGATGGCGTACATGGCGCGGACGTAGTCTTTGGCATGTCCCCAATCGCGCTTGGCGGAGAGGTTGCCCATGTACATCTTCTTCTGCATCCCCAGGGCGATGCGCGATATGGCGCGGGTCACTTTGCGGGTCACGAACGTCTCGCCGCGCAATGGCGATTCGTGGTTGAAAAGGATGCCGTTAGATGCGTGCATACCGTAGGCTTCCCTGTAATTCACCGTAATCCAGTAGCCGTATAGCTTGGCGACGGCGTACGGGCTTCGCGGATAGAAGGGGGTCGTCTCCTTTTGAGGCGTTTCCTGCACTAAGCCGTACAGCTCGGAGGTGGAGGCCTGGTAGATGCGCGTCTTCTGCGACAGCCGGAGCAGGCGCACGGCTTCAAGTATGCGCAAAACGCCTAAGCCGTCGGCATTTGCCGTATATTCGGGAGTGTCAAAACTTACCTTGACATGGCTCATGGCGGCCAGGTTGTATATCTCGTCGGGCTGCGTCTCGCCTATGATGCGCGTCAGGTTAAGACTGTCGGTCAAGTCGCCGTAATGGAGGATAAGATTGCGGTTTTCAACATGGGGGTCTTGATACAAATGATCAATGCGCTCCGTGTTGAACATGGAGGAACGGCGTTTTACGCCATGTACTATATATCCTTTTTTGATCAGGTATTCAGCCAGGTATGCCCCGTCCTGACCTGTTATCCCTGTTATAAGCGCCACTTTCTTATTCATGTCCTTCAACGTTTAATTGTTTTTCGAGGTGTATTTATACTGTTATTGTACCAGCGGTACAGTCGTTCGATTCCTTCCTTTATATCTATCGTATGCCGCCACCCTAAGTCGTGCAGCTTGCTTACGTCGGTCAACTTGCGCAACGTGCCGTCGGGCTTGGAGGCGTCAAAGCTCACCCGGCCTTCATAGCCGGTCGCGTCGCGGATTAGTCCGGCGAGTTCGCGGATGGATAGCTCCGTCCCCGTACCTATATTAATATGTGTATTGCGCACTTCCTTCCCCTCCGGCTTAAGGTCGGCGAAATCTGCATTCTCCATAATATATACGGAGGCGTCGGCCATTTCTTCGCTCCACAGGAACTCGCGCAGCGGCTTGCCTGTCCCCCAGAGGGTCACTTCTTCCGCAGATACGCCGTACTTGCGCAGCAGGTCGACTATCTCCTTATCCGAAGCCTCGCCGGTGACGCCCTTAACCGGACGGGCGTCCAGATCCTGCCGCAGCATCTCCATATTATTCCTGTTAAGGCAGCGGCCCCAATGAAATTTACGCATCATGCCCGGCAGTACGTGCGACGTGTCCGGGTCAAAATTGTCATACGGCCCGTATAGGTTCGACGGCATGACGGCAATGAAGTTCGTCCCGTATTGCAGGTTATAACTTTCGCACATCTTGATGCCGGCTATCTTGGCAATGGCGTAAGGCTCGTTCGTATACTCCAGCGGGGAAGTAAGAAGGCTGTCTTCACGCATAGGCTGGGGCGTTTCGCGGGGATAGATGCATGTGCTTCCGAGGAAAAGCAGCTTCTTCACGCCGTTGGCGTGAGCCGCACGGATGATATTGCTTTGTATCATCAGGTTGATGTATATGAAATCGGCGCGGCAGGTGAGGTTCGCCATTATACCGCCTACATGTGCGGCGGCTAAGAAGACATATTCGGGACGTGCGGCGGCAAAGAAGGCGTCTACGGCCGACTGCCTCGTCAAGTCAAGCTCGGCGTGCGTCCTGAGTATAAAGTTCTTGTATCCCTTGCTTTGCATATTCCGCAAAATGGCTGAGCCTACCAATCCGCGGTGTCCCGCTATGTATATCCCGGCGTTCTTATCCATGCCTTAGATCTCCTTCTCTAATAATTTCTTCAGATACTGCCCATACTGGTTCTTAATCATCGGGGCGATGATCTCCTCCATCTTGCGGGCGTCTATCCATTTGTTATTGTAGGCTATTTCTTCGGGGCAGGCTATTTTCAGGCCCTGCCGCTTTTCTATAACTTCTACGAAGGTGGAGGCTTCCGAAAGCGAATCATGCGTGCCGGTATCTAACCAGGCGAATCCCCGCCCAAGCAATTTCACCTTCAGGTCGTTGCTCTCCAAAAAAGCCTGGTTTACGGCGGTTATCTCCAGCTCGCCGCGTGACGAGGGTGTGATGCGTTTGGCTACGTCGACCACTCTGTTGGGATAGAAGTACAACCCGACTACGGCGTAATTCGACTGTGGGCGCTCCGGCTTCTCCTCTATGCTCAACACATTCCCGTCCTTGTCGAACGCGGCCACGCCGTAGCGTTCGGGATCGTTTACGTAATAACCGAAGACCGTCGCCTTATTCCCCTCCACGGCCTGGCTTACGGCGTCCTTCAACATAGCGGTGAAGCTTTGGCCGTGAAAGATATTATCGCCAAGAACCAAGCAAACCGTGTCGCCGCCAACAAAATCGGCTCCTATAATAAAGGCCTGCGCCAGTCCGTCAGGCGAAGGTTGACTTGCATATTCAAAGCTCACCCCCCAGTCCGAGCCATCGCCCAGCAACCGCCTGAACCCAGGCAAGTCCTGAGGCGTAGATATAATAAGTATGTCGCGTATGCCGGCCAGCATCAACACGGATATAGGATAATAAATCATTGGCTTATCGTAGACAGGCAGCAATTGCTTTGATACGCCTTTCGTAATAGGATACAGGCGCGTACCGGAACCTCCAGCCAAAACAATCCCTTTCATAACGTCACATTTATATTTTAGTTTACACGTTTTATTTTGAATAACAGCGGCAAAAGTAAGGATTTATTTATTGTGCAAGCAAATGCATACGATAAAAAAAGTTATCGCCGGCCGGTACGCTCATATTTGCCTGCACGGGGAAAGTCCGGCGCAATTCCCTACTTTTGCACCCTATAATATTACACCTATGATAATAAAGCGGCAAAATTTCGACCAACTGATTAACAATATTTATCAAGCACATAATGCATTACAAGAGAATGCAAAGAAAGTCATCAACCAAAACCTTACAATCAGGAATTGGCTCGTTGGATGTTATATCGTAGAATATGAACAACATGGAGAAGACCGGGCAGAATATGGAACAAGGCTATTGGAGGAGATGGCTAAAAAGTTAAAAACAAAAGGTATAAAAGGATTGAGAAGTCGGGAACTAAACACTTGCCGGAAATTCTACACAACCTATCCTCAAATTTGGCGGACACTGTCCGCCAAATTGCAAGAGAATGACAATCAGGCGGTTTTAATAACGCCAATAGATA
>JAIRZN010000158.1 GCA_031267205.1 Tannerellaceae bacterium
GAAACAGTTAGCAAGTTGTTGGGACATTCAGCAATAAAGACTACACAGATTTATGCAAAGGTGATTGACAAAAACAAACGCGAGGCGGTGAATAAATTGGACGGTTTAACGGATTAAAAACTAAGAGTATGGAAGCAAAATTAAAAACAGTATTACGCCATTTGCAGACGTCTGGGTCACTTATATTAGACAAGAGTTTATCAAACTTAATAAGGCTGATTACCGATGAACTAAGTATAAACATAAGTGAACTTTTAATTATTAAACAATACAGGAGAATAGAGTATGGGTTAATCTTTACGCCGATAGATAAATTTTATCCGGCCGGCACACCGCTTGCCGATATTATTAAAGACAAAGATAATGTGTATATGCCAAAGGCAGAGCTAACATCTGTCATTCTACCATCTAAACAAGAAGAGTATCTATTACAATGTATGGATGCCGGTTATAATACATTTCAAGGTATAAAAAAACGACATTGCAGCCATGAATATAACCGATAAGAATACAAGCGATGAAGTTATAAGGATATTTAGCTGAAAAGAAACCTGAAATACAGGGACTTGAATCTGGTCTAAATCAATCTATTATTGCCAATGATAAGATTAAACGCTTCATTGACGATTTATTGGCTATGATTAAAAAACTAAATACTGAAATTGACAGAGGAATGTTATACCCCCAAAAGGACGCCATAGAGATAATAGGGTGGAGATACATTAATGAAAAAGGCGTAGATAAATTAAAAAGACAAGCTGAACGCGAGGGCGGGCAAATCCTCATACTTTCTCCCGGTAACGGGTCGGCAGCAGCCCTTTCTGCTCTTCCGTATAGCCTGTCACAAAACAAGGAATCTACCTCTATCTGTTTTCGGGAACTCCGGGCATTAGCAAAATGACGGCGTAGTTGTAATTTTTTCATTCGGCGTGTAGTTTATGCGAGGCGGATTGTTTTTTACACCACTTTCGCACCTTTTTTGTTAGTTGTCTAAATTTCAGTGTATAATAAAAGACCGGAACGAGCGTAGCGAGCGAGGACTTGTAGCGTATAGCCCGACCGCGCCGTAGGCGGGGGCACGCCCTGATTATTCTTATATTGTTTGTTGCTTGGGGCGCTTGGGGTTGAGGTGGTGTTGCTTGGTTTGTTGTCGTGGGTGGGGCGCATAAAAAAAGGGGCGTCGTTGGCAACGTCCCTTTTTTGTGTATAACAATTACTTTTTCCAGTACTGTTCCATTTCCTCCAGGGTTTTTCCTTTGGTTTCGGGGATCATCTTCCATACGAACAGGGCTGATAGGACGGCCATGGCGCCGTAGAAGCCGTAGGTTAGTGCGCCGCTGTATTCCATCATGGCCGGATAGGTGGACGAGATTAGGTAGTTGGCCGCCCATTGTGCTGCGACGGCGATGGCTACGGCTTGCCCGCGTATCTTGTTTGGGAATATCTCGGCGATCAAAACCCAGCATATGGGGCCCCATGACATCATGAACGAGGCGGTATAGATGATGATGAATACCAGTGTGCTTATGCCGATGATGTTGAGGTACGAGAGTGCGGAGATGGCGAACATGCCCAGGGCCATGCCTGTGGAGCCGATGATTAGTAGCGGCTTGCGCCCCCATTTGTCTACGGTCATTATGGCGACGACGGTGAATACAACGTTGACTAATCCCATCACTATTGTTTGCAGCATTGATGCGTCTTTGGCTGCGCCCATACTTTCGAATATGCGCGGGGCGTAGTATAGGGCTACGTTTATGCCTACGAATTGTTGGAATATGGAGAGCAGTATGCCGATAATGATTACTATTTTGCCGTAGGAGAAGAGTTTGCCTTTGGCGGATTCGGATACGGTGTGCCTGATCTCGTCGAGTATCTCTTTGGCTCTTTCGGCTGAGTTGTTGATCTTCTGCAGTACGGCTAACGCTTGTTCTTCTTTGCGCACGAGCGCTAAGTAGCGTGGCGTTTCGGGGACGAAGCATACTAATATGCCGAACAAGGCTGCCGGGATGGCTTCGGAGAGGAACATGTACCGCCATCCGGTGTGGTTAATCCATTCGATGGCTTGTCCGTTGGCGATGGCCCAGTTGACGAAGTATACGACGAGCATTCCGAATATGATGGCGAATTGGTTTAGCGATACTAATTTGCCGCGTATTCCTGCCGGTGCGATTTCTCCGATATACATCGGGCAGACGGCTGATGCGAGTCCGACGCCTATCCCGCCGATGATGCGGTAGAAGTTGAACAGTATGAGCAGTCCTGTCGATGGTTGTCCGAAGGTGAAGAAGAGGGTTTCGGGGAAGGCTGAGCCTATCGACGAGAGGAAGAATAGTATGGCGGCTGTCAGCAGCGACTTCTTACGCCCAAGCCGTGAGGATATGATTCCCGATATTGCGCCGCCGATGATGCATCCTATCAAGGCGCTTGAGACTGTGGCCCCGTGTATGAATGAGCTTAGCCCCAGCGGTATGATCAGGAATGATTCTATTGACTTTTCCGCTCCCGAAATAACGGCCGTATCGTATCCGAACAGCAGTCCGCCGATAGTAGCTACCAGGGTGATGCCGAATACGTATCCGGCGTTGTAGTCAGTCCGGCTCATATGTAGAGGTTGATAAGCGATTCGTATAATTCCTGTTTGCCGCTGATTTGCTTGGGTTCGCCGTCGCGCAGGGCAATGGAGCGGAGGTCTTCCAGGGTAAGCCGTCCGTCTTCAAAAGCCTTACCGTCTCCGCTGTCGAAGGAGGCGTAGCGTTCGGCGCGCCATTTGCTGTAATCCGAGTGTTCGAGTATGTCGGCGGCAATGAGCAGCGCGCGTGCGAAGGCGTCCATTCCTCCGATGTGCGCGATGAAGATGTCGTCGAGGTCGGTAGAGTTACGGCGCGTCTTGGCGTCGAAGTTAGTACCGCCGGTAGTCAGTCCGCCTCCTTCGAGTATGACTAACCAGGCTTGTGCGAGTTCGAACAGGTCGAGGGGGAACTGGTCTGTATCCCATCCATTCTGGTAGTCGCCACGGTTGGCGTCGACGCTACAAAGCATGCCGGCGTCGGCAGCAGCCTGCAGCTCGTGTTCAAAGGTATGTCCGGCGAGGGTGGCATGATTGACTTCGATATTGAGGGCGAAATCCTTGTCCAATCCGTAGTGGCGGAGGAATCCGATAACGGTTTCCGAGTCCTGGTCGTACTGGTGTTTGGTCGGCTCCATAGGCTTGGGCTCGATCAGGTATGTACCTTTGAATCCATTCTTGCGTCCGTAGTCGCGGGCCAGGGTGAGCAGCATTGCAAGGTGGTCTTTC
This sequence comes from Tannerellaceae bacterium, assembly GCA_031267205.1. GTDB lineage: Bacteria > Bacteroidota > Bacteroidia > Bacteroidales > Tannerellaceae > DFXE01. Next base: position 3,299 of record JAIRZN010000158.1, read on the forward strand.
TCGCGCTTCATGTTAGTATTGAGCAAGCTCATGTAGCCTTCGCGTCCTCCCCAGAACACATAGTTCTCGCCTCCAAGTGCGATGGTGGCGTCGATGGCGTTTTTAATCTGCGCTGCGGCGCAAGCGACCGACGGGAAGTAAGGGTTCGTGCCTGCCCCGTTCATGTAGCGAGGCGCACTGAATACATTGGCTGTTCCCCAGAGCAGTTTTTTGCCCGTGGCAGCCTGAAGCCCTTTGGCGTAGTCTACCATTACGGACAGGCGCGTCTCAAACTCCGCAAGCGAAGGCCCTTCTTCTACTACATCCACGTCGTGGAAGCAGTAATACGGGATATTACATTTGGTCATAAACTCAAATGCGGCGTCCATCTTGAACTTGGCGCGCGTAACAGGGTCGGCGGACTTATTCCAGGGGAATATTTTCGTGCCGGGGCCGAATGGATCGCCGCCTTCGGCGCATAGGGTATGCCAATAGGCCATTGCAAAGCGTAGGTGATCCTTCAGGGGCTTGTCCATAACCACTTTGTTCTCGTCATAATAATGAAAGGCTAACGGGTTCTTTGATTCCTTTCCTTCAAATTGAATCTTTCCTATTCCGGGGAAAAATTCGGTGTCTCCTTTGTAAAAGTTCATAAGATTAGTTGTTTAATTGTTGATGTATAATAATGTAATATCGTTGATTAATCTCTTGTCATCAGGTCCTTCCACCTTGTGTATGCATCGCGGTATTCGCAGGCGAGCGTGGTGTCGGGCTCGACGACCTCCGTCTTCTTCAACGAAGCGAATGCTTCTTCCGGCGAGGCGTATATGCCGGCGCCCAGACCAGCTCCTTTGGCTGCGCCGACGGCTCCGTTCGTGTCGTAAAGCTCTATTACGGAATCCGTCACCCCTGCCAATGCCTCCCTGAAGAGAGGACTGAGGAACATGTTGGCGTTACCGGCGCGTATGATGCGAATATCTATGCCCGTCTCGTTAAGGATGTCCATGCCATACTTGAATGCGAACACGATTCCCTCCTGCGCTGCACGCGCAATATGTCCGCGATGGTGTATGTTGAAGTTAATGCCGTGTATGGAGCATGCCGTCTCCCTGTTCTCCAGCATACGTTCGGCTCCGTTGCCGAAGGGAAGGATGGTGAGGCCTTCCGAACCGATGGGGACGGTCGAGGCCAGGCTGTTCATCGCTTCATAGCCGATACCTTCGGGTGCGGCATTGCGCTTGACCCAGGAATTGAGGATGCCCGTACTGTTTATGCATAACAGGACGCCTAAGCGTGTCTGCTGGGCCGAATGATTCACGTGGGCAAAGGTGTTGACGCGTGATAGCGGGTCGTAATTTACGCAGCCGTTCACGCCATACACTACGCCCGACGTGCCTGCGGTGGCGGCTATCTCTCCGGGGTTGAGCACGCCGAGCGAAAGGGCGTTGTTGGGCTGGTCGCCTGCGCGGTAAGTAACAGGCGTCCCTTTTTTCAAGCCAAGCTCTGCGGCGACATGGTCTGTAACTTCACCCTGCGGGCCGAACGTCGGACGGACATCAGGTATCAGTCCATGGTCGAAGCCGAAGTATCTCATAACCTCGTCCGACACCCTGTTTTCCCTAAAGTCCCAAAAGATACCTTCCGACAACCCGGACACTGTCGTCACCGCTTCGCCTGTCATACGCATGGCGATGAAGTCGCCGGGCAGCATAAACTTATGAACCGAGTCAAACAGGCTCGGCTCGTTCTCCTTAACCCATGCAAGCTTGGCCGCCGTGAAGTTGCCCGGAGAGTTGAGCAGATGCTGAAGGCAATAATCTTCCCCGATCGCCTTGAAAGCCTTTTCGCCGTAAGGCACCGCGCGGCTGTCGCACCATATAATAGAAGGCCTCAACACCTTCTGCTGCTTGTCCGTCAACACCAGCCCGTGCATCTGGTACGAGATGCCGATAGCCTTGATGTCCTTGCCCGATATATTAGCCTGCCGTATAGCTCCGGCGATAGCTATCTTCAGGTAATCCCACCATTCGTCAGGGTTTTGCTCCGCCCAACCGGGTTTGCGGGCCTTGATCGGAGCCTCGTCTTTCGGGTAGAAGTCCGAGGCGAGCGTCAGCCCTTCGCTGTTTACTATGGAAGCTTTTATGGAAGAGCTCCCGATGTCACATCCTAAGAGGTACATAATTAATTGGTATTAGATTGTATTCAATTTAGCTCGTATCTTATGATATTCTTTCTTGTCGAAGCGATAAAAGCGGGCGGAACGGTGTGGCATACCCTGCTCCGTCTCGTCGGTCTGCAACACATAACCAAGCGAGTTCATTTTCTTGTGAAAATTCCTCACGTCAATACTCTTGTTATATATTATTTCGTAAGTGCGCCTCAGTTGGTATGCAGTGAAAAGCTGCGGCAGGTAGTCGAACACGATAGAGGGCTCCATATCCAGCCATATACGTATCTCGCGGACGGCTTCGGTAATAATATCCTTGTGGTCGAAGGGCAAGCGCGGGAGGGCAGCTATCGGCGTCCACTGTGCAGGCCCGTACTTCTCGCTTATCTTAATACGTTTGACCTTGCAGAGCGCCAGGTATGCGACAGTCACAATACGTCCTATCTTCAGCTTCGAAGCATTTTCGAGCCATATAACATCGTCCTTGTTCGCCGTGCGCTGCGGTGAACCGAAACTACGGAATTGCCTTAGCGGCACACGCTTGAGGCCGGTCGTCTCGTTAAGTATCCTGTAAGCGGCGTCATCCAGGTCCTCGGTCTCATAAATGAGGCTGCCCGGCAATTTGTACTCCGTCCTGTCCGTACCCGCATTACGCCGTTCGGTCAGAAGCACGCAAAGCTGCTCGTCGTGAATGCCCAGCAGCACGCAGTCCACGGATACGTGCGGATATAATGTTACTGTATTGCTGTTCGTCGTTTGCATGGTATTATTAAGAGTGTGCGCAGCAAATGTAAGCAATATATCATATAAACAATACGCAGGAACGTTTTTTATTTTATTATAACATTCTAACATACTGTTTCTTCATTATCTTACTTCATACAATATCATTTCCATTCTTATTATCGCGCCAACCGATAACCGAGGGGAGAGCAGAAAGGAAAGCAAGAAGCCCCGCGCAGCATCGTCCGGAAGCCTCCCCCTAAGCAGAGCGCAAAACAGGCCCCACCCCCGCGACCCCCATCTTACAATCCCCCCAATCGCAGTGATTCACCCCCACCCAACCCAAAGAAACTACAAACCACCCCAATAAAACAAAGAATAATCAGGGCGTGCCCCCGCCTGCGGCGCGGTCGGGCTATCCGCTACAAGTCCTCGCTCGCTGCGCTCGTTCCGGTCTTTCCGCTACTATCCCTCACGCAAACGCGAAGGCCTGCTTTTATGCACGCCGCCATGTACGTGCGGGGACGCCTCCGCTGGCGCGGGCTTGTAGCCCGTGCCGATAGCTTGGTTGCGCACTTTGTGTTTTTTCACGCGGTGGGCACGGGCTGCAAGCCCACGCCAGCGGCATATACGCACAAAAAAGGCGGACACACCGGCCCGCCCTTACAATTTTAAAAACATAACGCGCCGCTCTTACGGAACGACGACCTTCATGATCGGGCCCCAGGGGCCTTTTACGCCTACGTTGTTTTCCCAGCGCAGGGCGATGCTGACGGCCTTGCCGGCATCGTCAAGGTTGAACTTGAGGATGTAGGG
>JAIRZN010000086.1 GCA_031267205.1 Tannerellaceae bacterium
TGAGGTTAGGGGTATTTTTTTGTTTTTTTGAATTAGGTTTGGCTGGCGCGGACTTTTTGTTCTTTCGCCTTCGGCATTGCGTTTCTTTTGGGGCTTTCTGAAAAATGTTCTTTAACCAATGGAGTGCTTTTGGTTAATTCTGAAAAATGTTCTTTAACCAATCGACTGCTTTTGGAACTTTCTGAAAAATGTTCTTTAACCAATGGAGCGCTTTTGGTTAATTCTGAAACATGTTCTTTAACGAATGGACTGCTTTTGGAGCTTTCTGAAAAATGTTCTTTAACGAATGGACTGCTTTTGAGGTTTTCTGAAAAATGTTCTTCTACCGGCTTTATTCGTTGGGGGGCGCCTGCCCATGGGGCCGGCCTTTTCGCTAAGGCTCTTTGCGTGAGGGATAGCAGCGTAAAGCCCGCAGGGAGCCGCAGGCGAGCGAGGACTTGCAGCGTATAGCCCGACCGCGCCACAGGCGGGGGCACGCCCTGATTATTCTCTTCCGGATTGGGGGGATTGGGGGGTTTTGATTTTTGGTTGGTTGTGTGTGTTAAATAAAAAGGCCGCCCTGTCTCAGGGGGGCCTTTTCCTAAGGTTAACATTTTATGAGTAAAAACCACTAATGAAATTACATTATGAAAAGCTTCAATTATTCCATTGAAACATACGGCAAATATAGGTATTCTTTGTGAAATACACAAAAAATATACTTATTTGTATGCATTTTTTATTTTAGCTGCTATTTTGCTGAGTTCTTCCTGCGAGGGTTTTTGCTTGTCTTTTCCGAAATATATGTCCGATTCTTTGGTTATCGGGACTAAGTGGATGTGGGCGTGCGGGACTTCGAGGCCTATGACGGTCAGTCCGATTCGCTTGCAGGGGATGGCGATTTTTTGTGCGGCGGCGATGTGTTTGGCGAAGGTTATCATGCGGCCTAATGTGTCGTCGTTCAGGTCGAAGATGTAGTCGGTTTCTTCTTTGGGTACGACCAGTGTGTGTCCTGTTGCCACTGGGTTGATGTCTAAGAATGCGAAGAACTCGTTGTTTTCGGCTATTTTGTGACAGGGTATTTCGCCGGCGATAATTTTGCTGAATATGGTGGCCATGTGGTGTTTATTAGATTGATATGTCCATTATTTCGAAGCTTATGATTCCTGAGGGGACGTTGATGTCTACTTTATCGCCAACTTTTTTGCCCATGAGGCCTTGTGCGATGGGGGTGTTGACTGATATTTTCCCTTCTTTGAGGTTGGCTTCCGAGTCTGATACTAGCATGTAGCTCATTACGGCGTTGTTTTTGATGTTCCGTATTTTCACTTTGTTTAGTATTTGGACGGCTTCTGTGCTTACTTGCGATTCGTCTATTAGGCGGGCGTTGGAGATGAGTTTTTTCAACTGTGCGAGTTTGCTTTCCATCATGCCTTGGGCGTCTTTTGCGGCGTCGTATTCTGCATTTTCGGACAGGTCGCCTTTGTCGCGCGCCTCGGCGATTTGGGCGGAGATTTCGGGGCGCTTAACTGTTTCCATATAGGTAATCTCGGCTAAAATCTTATTATAGCCTTCTTCGGTCATATAACTAACGGCCATTGTATTTCCTCCTGATAATTTATTCTAAATATTATAGTGATATTTTTGCGTAATAAAAAAAAGAATCCCGGCCAAGAACGCAGTTGGCCGGAACCCGTTAAATCGTATTTTCAGTAACGTTGCAAAGGTATGCTTTACTATTGGTATATCCAAATTTTTGACAGGTGCTTTATAACATAGGGTGTTGCTTGTTGCGGGGGGCTTGGGTTAGTATTTGACGATTGCGATGGATGAGCTTTCTACCATGAACGGGTAGGTGCTCCAGTTTCCTGCTCCGACGGCGCCGCTTATGCGTTGTCCTTTGGTGAATTTTGCGGTGTAGGTTACGGAGCCGCTGACGCTTGAGGTTAGGGTGAAACTGACGAGGTCGTTTACTTTGGTTATTCCGTCGACTACGACGTAGGTTTGCATGGAGTTGGATGATGAGGTTGAGGTGACTTTGATGGCTACGTTGCAGGTGATTTCGTAATTGCCGTCGTCTGGGATGATGTATTCTTTGGTGGTTGTATTATAGCCGCTGCGGCTGTCGTATATGATGTTGTGGAGCGGGAATTTGTATGGCTCTGTGCCGTCGCTGTTTTTTGAATTGTGATTTGTTGTTTCCGAATTGGTTTGTTCGGCGAATAGTACGATTTGGGCTATATAGTTGGCGGATATGCTGTCGTATAGTTCGGTTTGGTTCAGAAAACGGTTCCATTTGTTTCCGTGCCAGTAGTTTAGTCCGGGATTTGGCGCGTCTTTTGCGTATGGGGAGAAGATCATGAGGTAATCGGCAGGGGAGGAGATACCGGCGGTATTTGCGGGGTTGTTGACGGGGATTAGCGGTAGGAGTACGCCCAGTCCTTTGCCGGTTGAGGTTGTCATATCCAGCATGGCTGACGGGTCGGGCTTGCCGGTTGTGCCGATGCTGACTTGTGCATTTGCGAGGCTGTAGAAGCATACAACCGGGATCAGTAATATATAGGGAGTTATTTTTTTCATTATTCGGGATTTTTTTTGCGTCAGTTTAGTATTTTCCTTATGCTCATGTCGACTTTAACCTTTGGCGGGGGGTTTGTGCCGGTGGTGCTGTAATAGAGGCGTATTCCAATATACTCTTGATCTTTGTCATTCGGGTCTTCGGGGTTATCCGGGTTTGTTGGGCCTTTAAACAATCCGCAGTATGTTACTTTGGCGGATATGGATGTATAGTTGGGGCTTTGATGTCCCAGGGTACGGGCGAGGACGGCTTTATTTTCGTCATTGGTATAACGGTAATTGTAGATATAGAGGGCATAATATCCTATATTGCCTTTAGTGCTTTCTATTTCGCCGGTGAAGGAGGCTGTGATTTCGTAGATGCCTCTGCTTGGGATTCGGTATGCGTCATTCGGTGTGGTTAGTTTGCCTTCGCTTATGAAGGAGGTGTCGAAGATCACCTTGCTTAGGACTTCGTTCTGGAATAGGGTGCTTGATTGTGATGCTACCGAGCTTCCGATAAAGACAACTTTCTTCCCTGTGCGTTTGAGTTTATTGGAAGTTGTTTCTATGGTTTTCAGTTTTTCCCATGCTTTTCCGTTCCAGAAATATAGGCCTTCCTTGTCCTTGTGGGTGTTGACGACCAATAAGCCTTCCTTGGGGGTGTTTACCGGGGATGCGGACAATGTATCGGCTATGTCTATTCTTGGAAGCAGTACGCCTTGATTGGTCGATTTTACTTCGAGTAATACGGGATTTCCTGTCGGCTCTGTTCCGATATACACTTGTCCGTTGGTGAACAGCGCCGGTAAAAGGAGCATATATGTGATGAACAATCTTTTCATTTCCTGAAATAGTTAATATGTGTAGACGTAAAAATATTTCCTTGTTGCTTTGGAGGCGCTGGAGCTCCATCCTGCAACTGTAATCTTTGTTCCTTTTTCAAGCTTGTTGATGTAGATGATGGATGGTGTCAGATACCTGTTTGTAGCTATATTTCCGCGGGTGATTTCCGAGGTAATATTTTTGGACGGTAATGATAATATGGCTCTGGCAATATCTTTTTCTTGCCCCGCATTGAACATCAGTTCCAGTCCGCACATAATTTTGTAGACTCCTGTTTCGGGTACAGTAAAACAGTTAGTACTCACGTTAAAGCAATTATCCTGGTTTATGACGATGTATTGTTGCTCAAAGGTGAGAGTGGGGTAGCTTCCTGCTATTGCTTGTCCTGGGTCTATTTTTACATCGGCTGCGAAATAGAGCTTTTCAATGGGATAGTACGAGTAGAGCATATTGTTGAATGTTCGTTCGCTGACGATGTGATCCCATAGGCTTTTTGTTTCGTTCCATGCATATAGTCCCTTGTATAGCCCTTGTGATTCGCTTTCCGTAGTGTTGAAGACCAATAGGCCATTGACGGGGTTGCCGTTTTCAATAACCGTCTTGTCGGCATTACTTTTCAACGCTACTGAGGGGAGTAGTACGCCTTTGTCGGTCGCGGATACTTCCAGCGCTGCAGATGGGTGCGGAGGACTTTGCGAGCCGATATTTATTTGCGCCGAACCACTTGTCAGGTGTAGCGCCGCGCATAGTATGAAAAAAAGCTTTTTCTTGTAGTTAATCTTCAAAAACATGAATGATATATTTTACTTAGCATCAATGATACTAATAATTATTAATAACAGCGACAAAGGTACGCTTTTTTACCTAATGGAGACAAAACACAGTGCTAAATGTTTGCAATAAAACCAAAAAAAGAAAATATTCTTTCCCTTTTCAACCCATTATGGTAGAATAACACGACAATTATTACAGATTCAGGCGTTCTTTGAGCAGTTTATATCCTGTAACGCTGGCGCGGAGGCTGGCGCCGTTCTTCAGGCGTACACTGTAACTTTCTTTTCCGAATAGTTCTACACGCATGATTTGATTGGTATTGACAATCGTGGAGCGATGGATGCGGACAAAAGAGGTGGCGGAGAGATGGGTCTCAAAGTATTTCATCGTCTGCTCCTTGATGTATTGTCCCGTGGAAGTGAACAGGGTGACGTAGTCGCCGCAGGCTTGTATGTAAAGCAGCTCGTCGAGATGGACTATATGGATACGCACGCCGTCCTTCACGGATATGCGGTCGAGACACTCGGCTTGTTCGACGGCCTGTTCGGATACCTGGGGGAGGTTTCCGGACGGCTCCTCCTTGTCCCTGTCTTGCATGTCTTCTTTCAAATGCAGGATGTGATAGCCTTGCATAAGGGCTATCCAGCATAAAATACCTACCGACAGACGTAATGGTAATGTCATGGTAAAACGGGCGGCGTCTTCCAATTCAAGCAGCGAAACGACCGTGTAACAAACCCCCAGGCATATCGCAATAACGAAGGCGGTCATGGCGACTTGAGCCTGCCATACCCGTATGTATGTGAAACAATACCAGCTCAAGATGCCGCAAACCGACAATAGTCCGCCGAATATCGAGGCGTCCGTCAGGGCTGCAAGAAGCGGGATGTTCCCATAAATAACAAGCAATGCCCACAGTAAAGCGATACCCGTAAGGATAAGCAGCGTGCCTGCTACGGCGCCGGCTCGCGAATGGGCGTAAGGGTGTGGCTGCATCAATACTAATTCTTTATTTCCAGAGTGCCGAAGGAGACATCTCCGCGGATAATCAATTTGTGCGTGGTATCGACTTCGTGCGATATATAACGTTTGTCTTCGTTCGAGCCGCATGTGTTATCTATCTCCGACAGCAGGCACCAGTTAGGGGGTACAAATATCTCGACTCCTCCGAACGAACAGTCTACATCAATATATGTCTCCGAAGATTCTAACGACGTGCGCCTCAGGTCTAAGGTGATCGAGCCGAATGAGTTGTCCAGCTTCGCGCCGCGGAATATGGGGTCCAGCACAATATGACGGCTGTTGCCGAAACTTATGTCCACCGTTACAAAGCCGTCGATAATCCGCTCCGTCCGCTTGCCCCCTTCGTAATTGTGAGTGTTATCATGACGCCACCTTTGCCACGGATTTTTATGCCGGTGAAACAAAAGGATAACGCCGAAGAAAATAAGAAACACAGGCCAGTAGACCGTAAGCCAGGCAACCTCCATGCCGGTTATGCGGGGAAGGAGGAAATAAATGCCTACTCCCGCAAAAATGCCCCCCACCAGCAAATTCCGTTTTAAAAAGGCGGAAATGCCCATAACAATCAACAACATCTGCCAAGAGATGATAATGCGATAGAAGTAATCGTTCACAGCTCCGATATTGTGCCCAAGAATCACAAAGCCCGCAACGACAAACGCCAGTGCGGTGATAAACTTGTTCAGCCGGTGATACGGGTGGAAATCCACCCTTTTATTTGTTTCCATAATACTATTGTTTAAAATTTCACGGTAAAGATACATCCTGTCCCGAAAACCGGCAAACAAAAAAACGCCCTGTCTCGACGTAATCCCGACAAGCTACCGATTTAACTCGACGAATTGCCAACCCCTCATGGACGGTCGGCGGGGCGGGAAATTTATTTGTTTGCTTCGCAAAAGATTGACGGGGCGGAGGATTTTATTCGCTCGGCCCGATTCGATTAATACCTTGTACGCCGTTTGTCGCTCCTTTTCTTTCCCTTCGGGACTTCCGACCGCTGTCGAATCCTTCAACGACTACCCTTTGGGACTTTCGACCGCTGTCGAATCCTTCAACGACTACCATTTGGAACTTTCGACCAATGTCGAAACCTTCAACGACTACCCTTTGGGACTTTCGACCAATGTCGAATCCTCCAATGACTACCCTTTGGGACTTCCGACCACTGTCGAATCCTTCAACGACTACCCTTTGGGACTTCCGACCAATGTCGAATCCTTCAACGACTACCCTTTGGGACTTCCGACCAATGTCGAATCCTTCAACGACTACCCTTCGGGAAAGCATCGACGCCGTTTCGCCCCATTGCGAGGCTGTAGCCCTCCCGATTAAGCCGCCACGTCCTCGTCTCCCCCCAATCTTTTTCCCCCACTGGGGAAGCTATTCCCGTCGTCGGATTAGACTTTTATTTTCCGGCAGCGCCGCGTCCCGCGGAAAATTATATATTTGCATCTGTAATTAAAACTATTATAAGACATGGAAAGCTCTCGCCGTTCTTTTATCAGAAAAATGACTGTCGCCGGCATAGGTACTGCCGGCATTGCGTTAGGTAGTAACGCCGCCGCTAACGAAGCGGCAAACGACATGGAACCCCAGAAAAAGAAACCTGCCGGTAAGGACGACGGCAAGCTGCGTTTCGGCTTTATCGGAACAGGCTCAAGGTGCCAGGAACATATTAATAATGTATTAGCCATTCCGGGCAATAAGATCGTGGCCGTTTGCGACGTTCAGCAGGGGCCTTTGGAAAGAACGCTGAAGCACATAGCCGGTTTTAACGTGCCCGAACCTAAGGTTTATACCGGAAGCGAACGGGCTTTCGAGCAGATGCTCAATAATGAAGAGTTCGACTGCGTAATCATTGCAAGCCCCTGGGAGTGGCACGTGCCGATGTCGGTAGCCTCGATGAAGGCCGGCGTGCCTTACGTAGGCGTGGAAGTATCCGCCGCTAATACGGTGGAAGAATGCTGGGATCTGGTTAACGTGTCGGAAGCTACCGGCAGCCGCTTGAATATCATGGAGAACGTATGTTACCGGCGCGACTGTATGGCCGCCCTGAACATGGTGCGCAAAGGCTTGTTCGGCGAACTGCTGCACGGCGGATGCGGATACGAGCACGACCTGAGGGACGTGAAGTTCAACGACGGCGCAAATTACAGCTATCAGAAAGGCGGCGAACTGCGCATGGGGCCGGACGCCTACGCAGAGGCGCAGTGGAGGACGCAGCACTCGGTAGCCCGCAACGGCGATATATACCCTACGCACGGTATCGGCCCGGTAGCTAATTGCATGGACATAAATCACGGCAACCGTTTCCTCTCGCTCTCGGCTATGGCTACCCAGACGCGGGGCTTGCATAAGTTTATCGTCGATAACGGAGGCGAAAACCATCCCTTGGCGAAACTGCGCTTCAATCTTGGCGATATAGTCACATCCATGATCAAGTGCGCCAACGGGCAGACGATTATCGTTACGCACGACACCAATTCGCCCCGCCCCTACTCGCTCGGCTTCCGCATACAGGGAACGCAGGGTTTATGGATGAACGACGGCGACCACGTATACGTCGAAGGACAGTCCAAGCCCCACCGCTGGGACGAGTCCGAAGAATGGTTCAAGAAGTACGACCACAAGCTATGGAGCGCGCTCGACGCCAACGCGCGCGAAGCCGGGCACGGAGGTATGGACTATATTATGATGTACGACTTTATCGACGCCATACGCAACAAGAAGCCGACGCCGATGGATTGCTACGATGCCGCAGCATGGAGCGCCATATCGGGGCTGTCGGAAATGTCGGTCGCCCGCGGGGGAGCCGTAGTCGATTTCCCCGACTTCACTCGCGGACAGTGGATTCATCGCAAGCCTGCCTTCGCTCTCTGAACCGACGGATAATGAACATCGGATTTGATGCAAAAAGAGCCGTTCAGAATAATACCGGTCTGGGTAATTACAGCCGGTATGTCATAGAAATACTGTCGGAATACTATCCTGAGAACCGCTACGTCCTTTTTGCGCCGCGACGCAGGCATAATGCCGGATTGCGGACTATCCTGTCGAGGGAGAATATCTCCTTTGTCTTTCCCGCGGGAATATACAAGCTGTTCGCTTCCCTGTGGCGGACGTTGGGTATAAGGAAGGATGTGCGCGGGAAAGGCCTCGACCTGTATCACGGACTGAGCAACGAGCTTCCCCTCGGTATCGCCGGCGTGAAGACGGTCGTTACCGTCCACGATCTTATTTTCATTCGCCACCCCCGATACTATAACGCGGCGGACAGGATTATATACCGCCTCAAGCTCAGGCACGCCTGCCGTACAGCCGACGTAATCATTGCAACGAGCGAATGTACTAAGCGCGATATAGTATCCTTTTTCCACATCCCGCCACAGAAGATAAAGGTTGTCTACCAAGGATGCCACCCCATGTTTGGTGAAAGCGTCACGGAGGAAAGGCGGAAGGATGTGGCCTGTAAATACAGCCTGCCGCAACGCTTCCTGCTCAACGTTGGCACTATCGAGGAGCGCAAGAACCTGATGATTATTGTCAAAGCCATGACCAACATACCCGAAGACGTACATTTAGTCGCCATAGGCAAATCGACGCGCTACCGTCAGCAGGTGGAAAGGTACGCTGAGAAGTCGGGAACGGCTCCGCGCCTGCACATATTGGATAATGTAACCTCAGACGACTTGCCGGCCATCTACCGGATGGCGGAGGTCTTTATCTATCCCTCGTTTTTCGAGGGTTTCGGTATTCCTGTCGTTGAAGCGTTGACGAGCGGCCTGCCTGTAATTGCGGCCACAGGTTCGTGTCTGGAAGAGGCGGGAGGCCCCGGTTCAATATATGTCGATCCTTACGACGAGGCAGGGTTGTCGGAACAGCTAATCTCGCTTTTGGACGATAAGGAGCGGATGAAACGCATGGCCGCCGACGGGAGGGAGTACACAAAACGCTTCTCCGGCGAACGTATAGCTTCCGACCTCATGAGCGTCTATTCCATCTAATTACACAAACACACGATAATGAAAAAGCTTTTATCGCTACCGCCGGACGTAGTTCCCTGCTTTCACGAGATAGAACATTTGCCGGAAGAAGAATGGTTCTGCGCCTCCGACCCTGAAGGCAAACCCTTAGGCTCCGCCGGAGGCTCCGTATGCTTGCTCGAAGAGTGCATGCGAAGCGAGGGCGCAGGAATCTCCTTCGCACAATGGATCGGGAAGGAGAAACGCATCCTCTTACATGCCGGAGGCCAGAGCCGACGCCTGCCCGCTTACGCCGCCTGGGGAAAGATACTCACGCCTATGCCGGTGTTCAGATGGGCGCGGGGGCAGCGTCTGAATCAGAACCTGCTCTCGCTCCAGATACCATTGTATGAAGAAATAATGCACAAAGCCCCGGATTCGTTTCATACCTTGATAGCAAGCGGCGACGTATATATACGCTCCACTCGTCCGCTCCAGGCCATACCGGAGGCCGATGTTGTGTGTTACGGTCTATGGGCCGACCCGTCGCTGGCGACGCGGCACGGGGTTTTCCTCTCTCGGCGGGACAGTCCGTATGCGCTTGATTTCATGCTCCAGAAGCCGTCTATGACGGACTTGGGGAAGCTCGCCGGCACGCACCTTTTCCTGATGGACATCGGTATATGGCTGCTCAACGACCGGGCTGTGGAGTGTATGGCAAGGCGTTCGCATGACGGCGACGGCTTGAAGATGTACGACCTGTATGCCGGCTTCGGACTATCGCTGGGGATGCGGCCGAAGGTGGAGGATGCGGAATTGAACGCGCTGTCGGTCGCCATCCTGCCACTGCCCGGAGGGGAGTTTTACCACTACGGTACGGGGCGCGAACTAATATCGTCAACCCTGGCGATACAGAACCTTGTGCACGACCAGCGCATCATTATGCAACGCGCCCTGAAGCCGCACCCTGCAATGTTCGTGCAAAACGCCCAGACTGATATTAGCCTGACGACGGCCAACTCGGAGCTATGGATAGAGAACAGTCACATCGGCCCCCGCTGGCAGCTTACCGACAGGCATATCCTCACAGGCATACCGCGCAATGACTGGGCGCTGAAGCTATCGTCAGGGACGTGTATTGACATCGTGCCGATTGGGGAGAGCGACTTTGTCGCGCGTCCTTACGGTTTCGACGATGCTTTCAAGGGCAGTACGGATAGTACGGACACTATCTTCCTCGGCAAGCCCTTCCCGCAATGGGCTATCGAAAGGGAATCGCCCCTCCGCGAAGCCGTAGACATACAGTACGCCAAGCTGTTCCCCGTGTGCCGGACGACGGAAGAACTTGAGGCCGTCTTGCTATGGATGACGGCCGAGCCATATAACGTGCGCGGAAAGGCCGTATGGGAATCCGCAGCCAGGATGTCGGCAAACGATCTTCTGCGCCACGCCAACATCCCCCGCCTCGCATCCCAGCGCAAAGCCTTTGAGGTGAAAAACCTGGCCTCCTTAGCTGCCAACCATGAGAAAAGCGTCTTCTATCAGTTGGATTTGTCGGAAGCCGCTGCAAGCTTTGCCTCCGCAGGTATTCCGTTGCCGCAACCGCTTGCCGCAGGGACGCCTTTGATGAAGCGGATACACGACTGCATGTTCCGCGCCCGGACGCTTATGTTGAGTAACGGCTCAGGCTCGGAAGAAGAGCGCAAAGCCTTCGCGCTCCTGAGCGATGG
>JAIRZN010000114.1 GCA_031267205.1 Tannerellaceae bacterium
TACTCGGCGGCCGTCGAAGCTGCAATATCAATCTCCATAGATGGAAAAGACGAAACAGGCCTACTAAAAATCCCCACCACAAAAAGTCCCCATCAATGGAACCGCATAAATAACATAAGCCGTATAACCCTGCAGAAAGGTTCCCATATCCTAACCCTAAACACTAAGGAAAAAGGCCTGATGAACTATATGTGGTTATCATTCGCCAAACAAAACTGACGGAGCCAAACTACAAAAAAACCACCATCCCCAATACCAAGCCGGCGCACGATTACAAAAAACACGTTGTTCAACTAATCAAGCAGGCGCACGGTTATTAGAAACATATTATTCAACTAATATTTATAGCGTGCTATTATTAGAAACATAATGTTTAAACAATACGGATGACGTTCGGTTATTAGAAACATACTATTCAAACAATCTTGTAAAAGTGCAATTATTAAAAACATATTATTCGAATAACCACGCCGTAGTATGATTGTTATAAATGTATTATTCAAAGGATATAAATTGCGTTCGGTTATTAAAAATATATTATTCAAATAATCACTCAGGAGTGCGATTACAGAAAACATATTATTCAAATAATTACGCAGTGACACGATCATTAGAAACATATTATTCATGCAATTATTCCATGACACGATCATTAGAAACATATTATTCAGGCAATTGCGCGGGTGTATGGTTATCAAAAAACTATTATGCTGCATATTCGGGCGGTGTGCGGCTATAATATTATGGATGAAGTGCATATGTTGGTTGATATTGTTTTTTGGATTGCCTTTGTTTTTATTGGTTCGAAGGTGTTGTTTTTTAGGAAAATATACTTTAACTTTACGTACGTAAATAACTAATATATGAGTAGAAATCATTACTAATCTTTAATAATAACGAAAATGAAATTCAGAGTATTTCTCCCGATTTTGTTTGCGGGAATGTTCCTTATGTCTTGTATTGGCGGGAACAACGAGAGGGTGTCGAAGTTGGTCGCTAATGACGCCCGTATAGATGAGATCATTGCCGGCATGACACTTGAGGAAAAGGTAGCTATGCTGCACGGCAAGTATATGTTTACTTCGGAAGGGGTGCCTCGCCTGGGTATTCCTGATATGGTATATGCCGACGGGCCGTTCGGTATACGCGAGGAGATGGAGGCGCATTCGTGGAACTCGCTTGGGCTGAGCAATGACTCGTCGACATTCTTCCCTACCGGCTCTGCGCTGGCGGCTACGTGGAGTGAAGAACTGGCCTACGCCTACGGGACGGGGATGGCGCGTGAGGCGCGACTCAGGGGCAAGGATATGATACTCGGCCCTGCTATAAACATACAACGCATACCTACGGGCGGGAGGACTTACGAGTACTTCAGCGAAGATCCATGGCTTAGCGCGAGGCTCTCGGTTGGGTACACCTTGGGCGTGCAGGACAATGGGGTGGCCGTGTGCCTGAAACACTTCGCCCTCAATAACCAGGAGCTTAACCGCGGCAGGGTAGACGTCATTGTCGGTCAGCGGGCGATGCGCGAGATTTACCTACCGCCCTTTGAAGCGGCCGTCAAGGAAGGCGATGCTTATGGAGTAATGGCTGCATATAATAAGGTGGGCGGCTTCTGGTGCTCCGAGAACGATCTGCTTCAGAACGTCATCCTCCGTGATGAGTGGGGCTTCAAAGGGCTTATCATTTCCGACTGGGGAGGGACGCACAGCACGGTCAACGCCGCTCTTTACGGCCTCGATGTCGAGATGCCGGGCAGCCGCTTCTTCGGACAGGCCCTTCTTGATACTATAAATGCCGGCGCCGTGCCCGTCGAGATAATCGACAAGAAGGTAAAAAATATACTGCGCGTGCGCCTGGCCATCGACCCGATACCACAGGAAGAAGCCAACGCCGTCATGACCGCCAAGCCCGAACAGGCTGCGATAGCCTACGACATAGCGGCCAAATCTATTGTACTGCTGAAGAATGAAGGCGCGCTACTGCCGCTCGACTTGAACAATCATCCTAAAATAGCTGTCATCGGCGAGAATGCCGTCCGCACAATGGCGCTCGGCGGCGTCGGCGCGGGTGTTAAGGCTTATAACGAAATTACTCCCTTAGCCGGCTTGCAGTCAAGGCTTGGAGATAAGGCGGATCTCGTATACGCACAGGGCTACCGCGGGTATACCAAGCAGGAACGCGAGAACTGGGCCAACCGTCCGTCGCCATACCGCGATGCCGACACGGAGCTTTTGAATGAGGCGGTTAACGTAGCTAAGGATGCCGACATAGTGCTGTTCATCGGCGGGGATAACCGCGAGGTTCAGACCGAGGGCAGCGACCGCTCCGCCATCACGCTTCCCTCCGGGCAAGACCAGTTGATCGAAGCTATTTCGGCAGTAAACAACAAGATAGTATCCGTGTTCGTCACCGGCGGCCCACTCGACCTCCGCGTGGCCGAGCGCTGTTCGCCTGCTATGCTAATATCCTGGTTCAACGGTTCGGAGGCCGGTCATGCGCTTGCAGACGTGTTGCTGGGCAAGGTATCCCCTTCGGGAAAGCTCCCCTTCACCTTCCCCGTGAAACTTGAGGACTCTCCCGCTTATGCACTCGGCACTTACCCGCAGGATCCGCCGCCCTTTAACAGAGGCGACGTGTTTGTAGACTTGGTGCAGAACAGAGCGTCGGCAGCAGTCGACGATGAGCGCAACAGGGCGTATTATTCCGAGGAACTACTTGTAGGCTACCGTTGGTTCGACACCCGCGACGTTGCCCCACTCTACCCCTTCGGGCACGGGCTTTCGTACTCCGACTTTGAATATGCAGGCCTCGACGCCTCGAAGGAGAAGTATAAGCCGGGCGACGATGTCAGCGTTACCTTCGAGATCAAGAACAACGGCAGTACGGAAGCCGACGAGGTAGTGCAGCTCTACGTCAACAGGATAGGAGCGACAGTCGAGTGGCCCGCCAAGGAGTTGAAGGCCTTCCAACGCCTGACGCTCAAGGCCGGCGAAAGCCGTAAGGTAACGCTCGCCTTCCCCGTCAGCCTTCTACGTTACTGGGACGAAGCAACTAACGGCTGGTCGTTGGAAAGCACGGACATCGACATACTCGTCGGCTCCTCGTCGAGGGACATAAGGCTCACGAAGAGGATAAAAATATAACTACATTCCACGTTTATATACGCAGACCGGTTTTTTTACGTTAAATAAACAGGTTGGAACAATATAAATAAGGAAGATGAAGATGAATCGCGTTTTGGCGGCGGCGCTGCTTGTATTGAGTAGCTTGGCTGAAGTTTCGGGACAGATAAGGATAACCGGCTATGTTCACGACGGCGACGGCAATCCGCTGGAGTTAGTCGTAGTACAAGTCAGGAACACCATGTCGGGAACGATAACCGACGACAAGGGATACTATGCTCTCTCGGCAGCCCCAGCCGATTCGCTCACATTATTATACACATGCCTCGGCTACAACAAGGCCGAGCGCATCGTCCCGTCAGCCCGTCAGGACATACGCCTGAATGTACAAATGAACGTCACGTCTATATCGCTCGGCGAAATATCAGTAACGGCAGCGCGCCGCCAGGTTAACTCGATGGAATATGTAGATGCTGACAAGGTAAGGCTTATACCCGATCCGTCGGGAGGCAGCATAGAGAGCTTGGTCGTCACATACGCAGGCGTCTCCTCGTCTAACGAACTAAGCTCCCAGTACTCGGTGCGCGGCGGGAGTTATGATGAAAACATCGTTTACGTCAACGGGCTGGAGGTTTTCCGCCCGTTACTTATACGTTCCGGTCAGCAGGAGGGATTGAGTTTTGTCAACCCCGACCTTACGCAATCGGTCGGGTTTGCCGCCGGTGGGTTTGAAGCGCGCTACGGCGACAAGATGAGTTCCGTGCTCGACATAACATACAAAAAACCGAAAGCCTTAGAAGGGTCTGTCGCCGCGAGCCTTCTCGGAGCGAATGCCTACGTAGGAAGCTCATCGGGAAAGTTCACCCAAGTGACAGGCCTGCGGTACAAGACTTCACGCTCCCTTTTGGGCACCTTGGACACGAGAGCCGAGTATGACCCCGTATTCATAGACATGCAGACGTACATGACCTATGCCATTGCCCCCGGATGGGAGGTCAATTTCCTCGGGAACATAGCGTCTAACAAATTCCGCTTTGTGCCGCACAACCGGACGACTTCCTTTGGAACAGAGAATAATATAATGAACCTCGACGTCAGCTTCGCGGGGCAAGAAAAGGATAACTTCAGCACCCTCTTCGGAGCCGTTACTATAAAATACAATCCCAGCGCGTCCGTCGAGACAGGTTTGCAGTTCTCAGCCTTCAACAGCAGCGAGGAGGAAAGCTACGATATTACAGGCTCCTATCTCATAGGACAAACGGACGAGGCAGGCTCCGCAAGCGCAGGCGTACCGATAGAGCTGGGCCTCTATCATGAACATGCGCGCAACCGCCTGAGCGCCGGCATCATCAACGCGGGCCACTACGGCTCTGTGCGATCCGGCGGCAATAGTTTGCAGTGGGGAGCAACGTTTCAAGCAGAACGTGTAAGCGACAGGATCAACGAATGGGAGATGCGCGACTCGGCCGGGTACTCGCTCCCGCACCGCGAGGACGGCGTATACGTCGTCTCCAACCTCTACTCGAACAACAGCGTTAGCGGCGCAAGGCTGTCGGCCTACGTGCAGGACGTATTCAAGTTTCGGTCGCGGCAAGGACTGTTTACCCTAACAGCCGGCGTCAGAGGAAGCTACTGGACGTATAACAATGAGTTCATATTCAGCCCCCGCGCATCGGTAGGATTTATACCCAACTTTAACCAAAACCTCACCTTCCGCCTCGCCTCCGGCATCTATTACCAACCACCCTTCTATAAGGAACTCCGTCGCACAGGTCAGGATGCGGCAGGCAATAATATAATCGAGCTCAATAAGGATCTGCTTTCGCAACGCTCGTTCCACCTCATCGCCGGCGGCGATTATGCGTTTAAGGTATACGACCGCAACTTCAAGGTGAGCGCCGAATTGTACTACAAGAACCTTGACAGGCTCAACCCGTACACTGTCGACAACGTAAAAATACGCTACTATGGCGAGAACTGCGCTACGGGATATGCAGCAGGCATAGACATGAAGTTCTTCGGAGAGTTTGTACCCGGCACAGACTCCTGGTTCAGCCTCTCGCTCATGAAAGCCGAACAGGTAATACGCGGCCAAACGAAGGCTCCGCTACCGAACAATCCGGGATACAGCATGTCCCTGTTCTTCCAGGACTACTTCCCAGGCTATGACCGCATACAACTCAATCTACGCGGAATATTGTCCGGGAGGTTACCGGTGACCGCTCCGGGTCGCGGGTACGAGAGCGGTTACTACGAGACGACGCCGTACCGGAGGGTAGACATAGGTATGTCATACAGGCTGACCGGCGCGCCGGGGTCGGTCATGAGTCGCGGCATACTGCGCGAGCTGAAGAACGTGTGGATAGGTCTTGACGTATTCAACCTGTTCGATATACCCAACGCCGGCTCCTACTTCTGGATTACCGACGTTCACGACAGGCAGTTCGCCGTACCTAACTATCTTACCGGCCGGCAGTTTAACCTGCGGTTGATTGCCGAGTTCTGAGTTATCCAAGCGATTAAATACAGCAATAATATGAAGAAGATATTTACTTCCGGGCAGGTAAAAAAGCTCGACCTGTACACGATAGAACATGAGCCGGTGTCGGCGGAGGACCTTGTGGAGCGGGCAGCCGGCGTCTTCGCCTGCGAGTTTGCGCGACGTTATGGGAAACAATACCGCGTAGTCGTTTTCGCCGGACAGGGTAACAACGGAGCCGACGCTCTGGCAGTGGCCAGGTTGCTGGCGGAGGAACATACTTTCCCCCACGTGGAAACGTACTTGTTCAATCCCCCGTCAGGAAAACTCTCCGAGGTATGCGCGCGCAACAGGCAGCGGCTCAGGATGTCCGGAGCAGTATTCACTGAAGTAAGCGCACATTTCTCGCCGCCTCCGCTTGGGGAGCGCGACGTAGTCGTAGACGGACTCTTCGGCTCCGGCCTTAGCCGTCCGCTGACGGGAGGCTTCGCAGGCGTCGTAGGCTATATCAACCGGTCGGGAGCTACGATCGTGTCAATTGATTTGCCGTCGGGATTGTTCTGCGAAGATAACCGGCAGAATACTCCCGACACTATCATACGCGCCAAGTTGACGCTCACATTCGGTTCGCCGAAAGTAGCCTTCTTTTTGTCCGAGAACGAAGCCTTTGCCGGCGAATGGAAGACGCTCGACATCGGCCTGCATCCCCAAGTCGTCGCCGACACGCAGACTCCGTACTACTTAGTAGACGAAGCCGATGCCGCCGAGGCCATACGTCCGCGCAGCAAGTTCGCCCACAAAGGGATGTACGGCCATGCGTTGCTCGTCGCCGGCAGTCGCGGGAAGATGGGAGCCGCCCTGCTTGCAGCCAAAGCCTGCCTTCGAGCGGGAGCCGGACTGTTGACAGTACATCTGCCCTCGTGCGGCGAGACTATTCTTCAGGTCGCTTTTCCCGAAGCGATGCTCAGCCTCGACGCGGATGACGTGTGCGTGACCTCGTTGCCGGACGACCTGTCGCCGTATACAGCCATAGGCATCGGCCCCGGACTCGGACGCAGGCCCGAACCGGCTGTTATATTGAAGACGCTGCTCGCCGAAGCCACCCGTCCGCTCGTCATAGACGCCGACGCCCTCAACATCATAGCTGCGAACAAAGAAGATATGCTCCCCCTCATACCGCCGTACACAATACTGACTCCGCATGTCAAAGAATTTGAACGCTTGGCCGGAGAATGCGACAGTTCGTATGAACGACTGATGAAAGCGCAGGCCTTTGCAGTCGAACACCAACTTATCATCGTGCTAAAGGGCGCCTGTACAGCCACCTGTACGCCCGAAGGGAATATCTTTTTCAACAATACAGGCAACCCCGGCATGGCGACAGCCGGAAGCGGCGACGTGTTGACAGGCCTCATACTCGGACTGCTCGCCTCAGGGCATCCTCCGGTAGAAGCTGCCACCTGCGGAGCGTTGCTGCACGGCCTGGCAGGCGACATAGCCCTCGCTTACCTGTCGGAAGAAAGCCTGACGGCCGGCGATATAGTCGAAAAAATAGGCAAGGCCTTCCGCCAGACACGTATGGAGGACTAAAAGGCCCCGTCGCAATCACATACAGACAAAGACAGTAAATCCAAGCAGCTTCCGAAAAGCCGGGGAGCGCTACGTTTACGCTACGTTTATTTTGAGGAAAAGACGCCTGCATGCGCTTTAGAGTGATCGGGCGACAGGGCATTGTGCGGTAAGCTTATAAATTCGTACCTTTGCCGGCCTAATAAAGGCAATAAATTTTGTATATAAATCAGCATGAGAAATAAAAGAATAATACTGCGTCGGGAATCGTTAGGCAATGATATGGGAGATAATGTGGGAATAGTGGTGCCTATACTCACCGACTGCGATAGGGATGAGGATTTTACGGACGGCATAGAAGATTTGGGGAATACGATTCCCATACTTCCGCTTCGTAATACGGTGCTTTTCCCGGGAGTAATCATCCCCGTTATCGTAGGCCGCACCAAATCCATGCGCCTGCTGAATGACGCCGTCAAGAGGAAGAAGCTAATAGGAGTCGTATGCCAGAAGGAGGTAAATGTTGAAGACCCTCATCTCGAAGATCTATACTCCGTTGGAGTAGTAGCAGACGTAGTTAAGATGCTGGGAATGCCCGATGGTACGACAACCGTCATCATACAAGGGAAGAAACGCTTTGAGCTGAATGAGTTAATAGATACCGATACATACCTTAAGGGCAGAATAAAAATGCTTGAGGATGAAATGCCCAAGAAGAACGACCGCGAGTTTGAAGCTCTCCTTTCTACAATCAAAGAGTTGACGATAAAAATGCTTGCCTCGGTATCCGAACTTCCGCGCGACTTGCTGTTCTCGATAAAAAACAATAAGAACGTGCTTTATGTAATCAACTTCGCTTGCAGCAACATACCCGTCAGCGCGTCGGAGAAGCAAGACCTGCTGTTGATAGGCAACCTCAGGGAACGGGCCTTCCGCCTGCTTTTTATACTGAACAGGGAATACCAGTTGATTGAGTTGAAAAACTCTATCCAAATGAAGACGCACGAGGACATCAACCAACAGCAAAAAGAATATTTCCTTCAGCAACAAATCAAAACCATACAGGAGGAATTGGGTGGGAACATTAATGAGCTTGAAATACGGGAGCTGCGCAATAAGGCAAACAAAAAGAAATGGTCGCCGACCGTCAATGAAACATTCGAGAAGGAGCTGCGCAAGCTGGAACGCCTGCACCCGCAATCCCCCGATTTTTCCATACAGACACAGTATGTGCAGACAATCGTCAGCCTGCCGTGGAATGAATACAGCAAAGATAATTTCAATCTGAATCACGCCCAACGCATATTGGACAGGGATCATTACGGGTTGGATAAGGTGAAGGAACGCATAATCGAGCACTTGGCCGTGCTGAAGCTGAAAGACGACATGAAGTCGCCCATCATTTGTCTGTACGGCCCTCCGGGAGTAGGCAAGACATCGCTCGGCAAGTCGATAGCCGAGGCCTTGAACCGTAAATACGTCAGAGTCTCGCTTGGCGGACTGCATGACGAAGCTGAAATAAGAGGGCACAGGCGCACATATATCGGCGCTCTTTGCGGACGTGTCATACAGAATATAATGAAGGCGGGAACGTCGAATCCCGTTTTCATCCTCGACGAGATAGACAAGGTAACAAATGATTTCAAGGGTGATCCCGCATCCGCCCTTCTCGAAGTGCTCGACCCGGAGCAGAACAATGCATTTCACGATAACTACTTAGATATTGATTACGATCTGAGCAAGGTGATGTTTATAGCTACGGCCAACAACCTGAACACCATCTCGCAGCCGCTGCTCGACCGCATGGAGTTAATAGAGGTCAGCGGATATATAATGGAAGAGAAAGTGCAGATAGCGGCTAAGCATTTAATCCCAAAACAGTTGGAAATACATGGATTGCCCGCCGGAAGCGTGAAGTTCAAGAAGAAGGCCCTTCAGGAAATGGTCTCTTCGTATACACGTGAAAGCGGCGTTCGCGAATTGGACAAGAAGATAGCCAAGCTTATGCGTAAACTTGCGCGCAAACTCGCTTCGGATGAACCTGTACCGTCCGAAATCACGCCTGAGCACCTGCATGAATATCTGGGAGCTGTGGAATATACCCGCGATAAATATCAGGGTAACGAGTATGCCGGAGTCATCATTGGGCTTGCCTGGACGGCGGTAGGGGGAGAGATTCTCTTCATAGAATCGAGCCTCAGCAGGGGAAAAGGTTCCAAACTGACGCTGACCGGCAACTTAGGCGACGTGATGAAGGAATCCGCCATGCTGGCCCTTGAGTATGTACACTCGCACGCTTCTGTGTTCGGCATTGCCGAGGATATGTTTGAAAACTGGAACGTACACATACACGTCCCCGAAGGCGCCATTCCGAAAGACGGTCCGAGCGCGGGTATAACGATGGTAACTGCTTTAGTTTCCCTCTTCACCCAGCGAAAGGTGAGAGGCGGTATCGCTATGACGGGTGAAATAACTTTACGTGGAAAAGTACTGCCTGTCGGCGGCATTAAGGAAAAAATACTTGCCGCCAAGCGCGCCGGCATAAAAGAACTTATCCTTTGCCGGGAAAACAGGAAAGATATAAATGAAATAAAGCCCGAATACCTCAAAGGGCTGGTATTCCACTACGTGGAAGACATCAGGGAAGTGATCAACCAGGCTCTTTTGGAAGAGAAGGTAACCAATCCCCTGTTCTGATCGAATGTCACTGATACTCCTTATTGTTCTTCTTTCTGCGCATCTTGCGCTTCCTGAATTTCCTGAGCTTCTTGCACATCCTGCGCTTCCTGCGGTTTTTCTTCCGGCGCGAAGTCGGTTATGCCGGAGCTTATCAGCAGGTTGTACCATGAAAGTAATTTCCGGATGTCGCTGGGATATACCCTTTCGCGGTTGAACTCAGGAAGGATTTCCTCCATGTAGGCGCGCAATTCGTCAGGCTTGGCGGTCGGAAGGTTAAGCGATACCTTTTGACCGTTCTCCTTGTCCTTTACGGAGGTAAGGATTGTGCGCAGGGGGACTTCTTCGCTTTTCGTGTAAACGGATATGTCACCTAATGAGATAACTTTGTCTTTTGTATAAACAGGGATTCGCTGCTTGTCGACCAGAGATTCGATAATCAGCATGTTTTTTCCTTTAGATATTAACTTAAATAACCCCGGTCTTCCGTGAACGGATAAAATAGTCTTCAACATAATTTTTTGTATTTCAAATTAGAATTATTTTCTTTTCGCCAACATGAATAATTCAAGCAAAAAAGCCACCCGGTATTTCAGATGGCTTCCTGTATAGCAAAGGGTCTAAAGGCATCACACCCTCTTTTCCTTGATTCGCGCTTTCTTGCCGGTGAGCGCCCGCAAATAATATAGCTTGGCTCTGCGTACTTTACCGACTTTATTAACGACAATGCTTTCAATAAAAGGCGATTCTATCGGGAAGATTCTTTCCACGCCGATATTCTCGGATATTTTACGAACCGTAAAGCGTTTTTTGTCGCCGTCTCCCGAAATGCTGATGACAACTCCGCGATACTGTTGAACACGTTCCTTATTTCCTTCTTTTATGCGGTACGATACAGTCACTGTATCTCCGCTTTTGAATGCAGGATGCTCTTTCTTCGTAGCAAACGCTTCTTCTGCAATCTTAATTAAATCCATTGTTTTATAGCTTTATAGTTTACATTAATTATCGAAACGCAATATAACGGGCCACTATTTCCCGGCAGAGATTACGTAAAGCGGATGCAAAATAACGAAAGATCCGTCAGATACGCAAATATTTATTTAACTTTGTCACAAATAAACTTCAAATTAATATTCTATTAAATATGAAAAACTTATTATTCTCGATTGTCGCCGGAATCCTTATGGGGCTTCCGGCCTTTGCTCAGCAGGCCCTTTGGGGCGGGCAGGATATTGTCTCGCCGGAAATACATGACGATAATACGGTGACGTTCCGGTTTATGGCCCCCAAAGCGGTGACTGTGAAGCTCGCCGGCGATTTCCTGCCTGCTCCGGGCACGGCGGACCTCAAGGAGGGGAAAGACGGCCTCTGGGTATACACTACGCCGACGCCGCTCGCGCCTGAACTCTACAGCTACGCCTTTATCGTGGACGGGCTGAAATGCTTCGATCCAAATAATGTGTACATCAATCGCGATGTATCTTCGCTCACCAACATATTTATCATCAAAGGTGGGCAGGGCGACCTTTACAGCGTCAACAACGTGCCCCACGGGAGCCTCACACAACGCTGGTACGACAGCCCCACTTTGGGCGTGAGCCGCCGGATAACCATCTACACTCCTCCGGGATACGAAAATGGGAAACAGAAATACCCCGTCTTTTACCTCCTTCACGGCATGGGCGGCGATGAGGAGGCGTGGATAACGCTCGGACGGACGGTGCAGATCATGGACAACCTCATAGCGCAGGGCAAAGCCAAGCCCATGATTGTAGTCATGACCAACGGCAACGTAGTGCAGGAAGCCGCCCCTGGAGAGTCCTCGCTCGGACTTTACAAGCCTGTGATGAGGCTGCCCAAGTCGATGGAAGGCTCGATGGAAAAAAGCTTTCCCGACGTGATTAAGTTTGTCGAATCAAACTACCGCACCACATCCGGCCGCGCCATCGCAGGGCTGTCGATGGGTGGATTTCACTCGCTGCATATATCCAAAGAATATCCGGGCTTGTTCGACTACGTAGGCCTTTTCTCGGCCGCCATACTGCCGAACGACGACGTGCAATCGTCCGTATACGACAATATCGACGAAAAGCTCAAGATACAATTCTCCAAACATCCCAAACTCTACTGGATAGCAATCGGTAAAACCGACTTCCTTTACAAAGCCAACGAGGACTTCCGCAAGAAACTCGATGCTGCCGGACATACATATGTATATTATGAGTCCGAAGAAGGACATATATGGAAGAACTGGCGCATCTACCTCACGGAGTTTGTACCTATGCTGTTTAAATAAACTAACATATACGTCATGAAACGAATACCGATATTCCTAACCGCAATCACACTCTGCCTCATGCAATCATGTACACAAGGCGACCCACAGTTGGGTAAAGCCTCAATCGACAAAGTGCTCGACGCCATGACGACCGAGGAGAAGGTTTCCCTCCTTGTAGGCGTCGGAATGCCTGGCTTCAGCGGCGACAATGCCGTTGTAGGGCAGACGCAGTTGTTAGTACCCGGAGCTGCCGGCGCCACAACCGCCATACCGCGACT
>JAIRZN010000157.1 GCA_031267205.1 Tannerellaceae bacterium
GTTTGTAATCCAAATTTGAAAAAACAACATGTTTAAAGAAAAAACAATTGTATACACTTCCGGAACATTTGATATGTTTCATTATAATCATTTGAGGATGATTAATTATGCCCGTAGTCTTGCGGATATTTTGATTGTGGGCGTGAGTACGGATGAGTTGGTGATGTCTTACAAGGCAAGGCCTATTATTCCGTTTAACGAGAGGCTGCAGATTATTGAGGCGCTTAAGACGCCGGATATTGTGATTCCGCAACATTCGCTTGATCATACGGATTTGGTTCGGAAGCTGAATATGGATGCGTTTGTTGTCGGCGACGATTGGTTCGGGAAGTATAATTATCTGGAGGAGCTTGGCGTGAAGGTGTTTTATTTTCCTTACGGGACGGGCGTGTCTTCTTCGAACTTGAGGAAGACTATCCACGATTCTTACGAGGAGCATTTGCAGATGCAGCAAAAGGCGAAGCCTTCAATCAGGTAGTTTGTTATTCTGGTGGGGGAAGAGATGTTATGAGTAAGCGTGTGATGATTACGGGAGGTACGAAGGGCATTGGCAGGGCTGTTGCTTTGGCTTTGGGCGAGGTTGGGTATGACTTGATTCTTACTTACGGCGGTGATGTGGAGGCGGCGGTTGATGTTGAACGGGAACTGCGGCGGTTGTCGTCGGGATGTGATGTGCGGGTGTTGCGTGCTGATGTGGCGGATGCGGGGAGCGTGGATTTGTTGCATGATTATTTGGTGGGTAATGATATGTACGTGGATGCGGTTGTGTTCAACGCCGGGCTGACGTGCCGCGCGCCTTTTGAGAGTATGCAGCGGGAGGAGTGGGAGAGGGTGTTTGCCGGCAATGTTCATTTCCCCGTTTTCCTTTTGCAGCGTATCGTGGGGCGTATCCGTGAGGGAGGCAGCGTGACGTTTACAGGTTCGCTTATGGGTATTCGGCCGCACTCGGTTTCGCTCGCGTATGGGGTTTCAAAAAGTTCCGTTCATGCGTTGGTTGGGAACCTTGTCAAGTTCCTTGCGCCTTACGGGATACGTGTCAACGGCGTGGTGCCTGGGTTTGTTGAGACTCAGTGGCACGAGGGCAAGCCTCAGGAGATAAGGCGCAGCATAGAGGGGAAGATTGCCTTGGGGCGTTTTTGCGCTCCGGAGGAGGTTGCGGGCGTGTATAGGATGTTGATTGAGAACAGTTACGTTAATGGCGAGATAATTGTTGTTGACGGCGGTTATTCGTATAAATAAATTCATTTGATGAGTGAACTGGATGAAAAATATGAGACTTCGTTGAAATCTATTGAGACGGAGAATTTCATTGACCGTATATTTTATCGCCCGATAGGTTTCCGCATGGCGTGTATGTTGCTTCGCACGAGGGTGACGCCGAATGTGGTTACGGTGGTGTCCATTTTTGTAGGGGCTTCGGCGGGTTATTTTTTCCACTACCCGGATATTATTAATAATGTGTATGGGATTTTGTTGCTGGTGTCGGCGAACATACTTGACTGCACGGACGGGCAGCTTGCGCGTCTGTCGGGGAGGAAGTCGTCGATAGGGCGCATATTGGACGGGATAGCGGGCGATGTTTGGTTTATTAGCGTATATGTTGGGCTGGCGTACAGGCTTTCGATGCAGTGTGGGAGTAATTGGTTTTATGCCGTCGCCGTCGTATCGGGTCTATCCCATTTAGCGCAGGCTTATATTACGGACTATTACAAGACGCTTCATCTGTATTTTATCAGCAAGGAAAAGGGTAGCGAGTTTCAGAGCATTGAGCAAGTCAGCGCCCGGCATAAGGCGATGAGGCCGGGTATTTATAAGGTGTTTTATCTGCTGTACCGGTTTTATACCCTGATGCAAGTGAAGGCGACACCTTCGTTGCAGAGGATGCTTGGGTTGTTGTCTGCGCGTTATGGCGACGAGATACCTGGTGAAGTGCGTATTGACTTTCGCCGCAGAAGCAGCAGGCTGATGAGTTATATAAACCTTATGACGTTCAACGGGCGTTCGATAGTTCTGTTTATAGTCTTGTTTACAGGTTATGTTTGGGTTTATTTTGTGTATGAGATAGTCTTTTTAAATGTTATTTTAGCCTTTACAATTGTAAAGCATGAGAAGATGTGCGCGACTTTTTTATAACTTTGCTGTATGAAAAAAAACGTGATTGATATTTATGACTTGCAAGAGGCTTCTCCGCTATTCAGGAGTAAAATCGGAACCTTTCTGGGAAAAAAGCTATTAAAGTGGACATGCATTGATAAAGTAAACTTAGTACATGGCGCTCATTGCCATCACAGCGGCTCGGCCTTTACGTCGGCCATTCTTAAGGATCCCCTGATTAATCTTCGGTATGAAGTACACAACAAAGAAAGGCTGGAAAGCCTTCCCGAAGGCGCCTTTATTACGGTATCGAACCACCCTGTCGGGTCGTTGGACGGGATAATACTTATAGACATATTCGCCTCCATACGTCCCGACTTCCGCGTGATGGTAAACGGGATACTTGGTCGCATAGGCGCAATGGAAGATGTCTTTATCCCCGTGCATCCGGACTCCAATAATCAGGGGGCGAGTATGCAGAACGTAAACGGCATACGCCTTTCGCTATCCCATTTGCAGGAAGGTCATCCCGTCGGGTTCTTCCCTGCCGGCGCCATCTCGTTCCGCAACAGAAAGACAAAGGAGATACTTGACCTCGATTGGACGCACAGTGTGACGCGCCTGATACGTAAGGCGAATGTGCCGGTCTATCCGGTGTATTTCGATCTGTATAATTCCAATTTCTTCTATTGGCTGGGGACGATAGACTGGAAGTTGCGCACGTTGCGTATACCGGTTGAGGTATTCAATAAACGCGGAACAACGGCCCATGTCTACATAGGCTCCCCCATCCCCGCAGAGGAGATACAGCAAATAACGGACGAGAAGGATCTGGCGAATTTCCTGTACCAAAAAACTTACGACGCTAAAAAATAATCAACGTAATCTGCTTTTCGTTGCGGTAAATTGAATGAAATTTGTAATTTTGACAGGTGAACTGAAATAATTACAGATATTCTATTTATGATGATAAAAAGCGATGTACAACAAATCAAGCAGCGTTACGGCATTATAGGTAATAATCCGGCTTTGAACCGCGCGATTGACGTAGCGTTACAGGTTGCGCCTACGGACTTGTCCATACTGATTACAGGAGAGAGCGGCGTAGGGAAAGAGACGTTCCCGCAGTTTATTCACCAAAACAGTCCGCGTAAGCACGGGAAGTATATAGCAGTGAACTGTGGCGCGATCCCGGAAGGAACTATTGATTCGGAATTGTTCGGACATGAGAAGGGTTCGTTCACCGGCGCTCTGACCGATCGCAAAGGTTATTTCGAAGAAGCCGACGGCGGGACGATCTTCCTGGACGAGGTAGGCGAGCTGCCCATTCCTACGCAGGCCCGTTTGTTGCGCGTACTTGAGACGGGTGAGTTTATCAAGGTAGGCTCCTCGAAAGCGCTGAAGACGAACGTCCGTATTGTCGCCGCCACCAACGTTAACCTGACTGTGGCTGTGACGGAAGGAAAGTTTCGCGAGGATCTGTACTACCGTCTGAACATGGTGCCCATCCAGGTGCCCTCCCTTCGCGAACGGCCTGACGATATCGTACTCCTTTTCCGCAAATTCGCGAGCGATTGCGCAGACAAATACCATATGCCTCCCATACGGCCGGATAATGAAGCGAAGGGTTTGCTGGAGACCTACCGCTGGCCCGGCAATGTGCGCGAGCTGAAAAATATAACCGAACGCATATCTATCATAGAGGAGAGCCGCGAGATAACCGCCGACACCCTGCGCCACTATCTCCCGCAACATGCTCAAATGGGGAAATACCCCGTACTTGTAAACCGGGATAATGAACAGAAAATATTCAACAGCGAGCGCGAAATCCTGTATCAGGTGCTTTTCGATATGAGGAACGACGTTAACGAACTGAAAAAGCTTGTGCACGAAATCACAAACGGCAACGTACAGGTTCCCGTCGCAGACGACGCTTATTCTCACGCCCACCCCATTCATGCCTCTCCTATCCATACCTCCTCTCCTATACAGGAGGTAGAACCAATGGAAGAAGAAACGCTCTCCCTCGAAGATGTCGAAAAAGAAATGATTCGCAAAGCTTTGGAAAAGCATAACGGGAAAAGAAAGAATGCGGCATCCGACTTGAAAATATCGGAAAGGACATTATATCGGAAAATAAAGGAATATAATCTGGAATAAAACATGAAGGGGCGAAGATTAAGAACATATGCATACCTTTTATGCCTTCCGGCGCTATGCTGCACAGGATGCAAAATATCATACAGCTTTAGTGGAGCATCGGTGGACTATACAGTGACGAAGACAATATCTATAAGCGATTTTCCGAATCAGGCTCCATTGGTTTACCCGCCATTGTCTCAAAGCTTCACGGAAGAACTGAAAGACAATTATATTCGCCGGACAAAACTCCAGATGATACAAAACAACGGAGACCTTGATATAGAAGGTGAAATAACAGGCTACGACATGGCGCCGATGGCGATAAGGGAAGACAACTATTCGTCTATGACAAAGCTTACAATGAGCGTGCGCGTACGTTTTGCCAATCGAGCCAATCAGGATAAAGACTTTGAGCAATCTTTCTCCGCTTATCGCGAATTTGACAGCAACAGGATGTTGCAGGATATTCAGGACGAGCTGAATGGGGAATTGGTCAAGGAAATCGTGGATCAAATATATAACGCAACAGTTGCCGATTGGTGAGATGGATGTTACCGAGTTATATCTTTTGATGGAAGACACTAAGTTGCTGAGCCATGATACACTCCCGATGATGAGACGGCTGGTGGGCGACTATCCTTATTTCCATACGGCAAAGATGTTATACCTGAAAAACTTGGCTGTGCTAAATGATGTGCAATTCGGCGCCGAACTGAAGAAAACGGCTATCTATGTCCGCGACCGTAAGATGTTGTATCGGCTTATTGAAGAGGTGCGGCTCATAATTGAAGAACATTCTTCGGAGCAAGCGCCGGCCTCGAATGATTCATTCAATATCATTGATATATTTTTGCAAGAGAAATCCGGAACAGAATCCGACCCCAGCATTATATTCCGCCAACCGGCTCCCCAGGATTACATTATACCTATTTTAGAAGGAGTAGAAACCCCGGAAAATGCCGTCCCGCTACGACACGAAAACCTCATCGACGATTACCTCAAAGAAAACGAAATAAGCCATGGCCGTCGATGGAATGATATGGACGACAACACGGAATACGACACCCCCGATTCTATTACAGACTTGCAAGAGAACGATGGAACTAAATCTTTTAACGACTCATATTTTACCGAAACCCTGGCGGGAATTTATATCAAACAGAAAAAATACGAGAAGGCATTGAAAACGATTAGAAATTTAAGTTTGAAATATCCGGAAAAAAACGTTTACTTTGCAGACCAAATAAGATTTTTGGAAAAATTGATTATTAACGTAAAAAAATATACCTAAAGATGTACGTATTTATTTCAGTTTTAATCTTGATTGCTGCCATACTTTTAATTTTGATTGTCTTGATTCAAAATTCAAAAGGCGGAGGGCTGGCTTCGGGCTTCTCCTCATCAAACCAAATCATGGGTGTACGTAAAACAACCGATTTTTTGGAAAAAGCCACGTGGGGATTGGCATTAGCCGTTATCATATTGAGCGTGCTAAGCAGCGCGTTTATTCCCAGAAACGAACGTGCCGTCCAATCGGAAATCAGACAGCAAGTAAACGAGGCTCCCATGGTTGACCCTAACACTATCGCCCCAGACTTCGGCACGGCGCAGCAACCGCTTGTCCCGGAAGAAACGCCTGCGGAGTAAAACTCTATTTGCTCGAGGTCTCTGCTTTTTTCATAAACCAAGGTAAAACAGGATTACATTCCTTTAGTGTCCGGTAAAACTTCTGCGACGCAGCAAAGGGCTGATTCCATTTTCAGGAATCAGCCCTTATAGTTTGCTCGCTGGAGATTTTTTCAGCACGACCTCCAAAAAGTTCATTTGGAGGTCGTGCTAAAAAAATCCGCCTCCCAAAAATGCTGGGGTCGCGCTAAAAAAATCTCCCCTCCCCAAAAAAGTCCATTAGGAGGCGATCGTATAGAGTTCACCATCGCAAAGGGATGTTTCATCCCTGTTTAGGGTCTGCCGTTAAACCCAGGCAAATACCATAATAAACATATCATCCTCAAGAAGACCTCCGAGTCTTTTGAAAATCATGGCATGGTACCAAAATATGTTGGTAACATAGAACTCTATGTCGGTAACATAGAACTCTATGTTGCCAACATATTTCGGCGGGCCGGCCTTATTGCCTGCCCTCTTAGTATTAACTAAAGTTTCCTTCCCTGATAATTAGATAATGACAATGCTTGTGCGCTATACCAATATGATCCTGTTTTACTTTGAATTAAGAGAAAAGCAGCAGAGCCTATTTAAATATGAATGAAAGGAGTCTGGCGAGGCGCTGTTTTGGATAACGTTTGGAATACAGGCGTAAAAGCCATCCCATGCCGGTCAAAACGGTTAATCCGGCGAGAAAAACGATGAGCAACCGCCATCCCTTGGCCGTGAATAGTCCAATGGAGGTGAAAACGACGATATGTATCGACATTATAAGCCAAAAGGATCCGGATAGTAGTCTTTTACGATTCATAGAGCGCGAAGATACAACCTTTTTCGAGATACTATTCACTCATCATTTGACAAATGATAAAGACTGATATAAACCAGTTTCGTGATAGCGGTCAGTTTCTCAAAGTCGATGCGATCCGCCTCATCAGAGGGGGTGTGGTAATCGGGATGCAGGCCGGTGAAAAACCATAATACGGGTATATCGCGCAGCGAGAACGACAGAGCATCGCTACCACGCGAGCCGTGGTCGATCAGGGAGGGTAGCGGCTCGATAGCCGGTTGGAGAGATGGGGCAACCTCTTGCAGGCGTCGACCCGTGGCGGCCAATTCGTGGGTGTAGAGAAGGTGAAACCGGTTGCCCGTAGCTGTGTTTTTCTCCGTAGCCTCCGGTATCTTAAATTCAGGATAGAGGATAGGTAGCAGGCCTTCGCGACTGATCATGTCGAGGTTGATGCTTGCTTTAATATCTTTTGTCCGGGGAAAGTGGGCGACAAAATACTCGGAGCCAAGATAGTTTACCTCCTCGCCGTCCCAAAAGGCGAAGATAATGCTCCGCAGCGGTTTATCCCTGCTTCCGGCAAACGCTTTCGCCACCTGCAACAAGGCGGCCACGCCGGAGGCATTGTCGTCGGCTCCGTTATAGACCTGGTCGCCGACGAGTAACTCATCGACGCCGACATGATCGTAGTGCGCGCCTATAACGATATATTCGTCTTTCCTTTCACCTTCGATACAAGCAACTACATTTTGCAAGTTCAACCGGCGGTAAGCGGGCAGTTGCCTGTATTTCTCTACCGAATCGGGATGAACCTGGAAGTCCGAAGATTTTTCACGCGCAGGGCTATAAGCCTCAAAGGATTGGAAGTACGTGTCGTATAACGGACTTACGCCTGCTTCCTGCAATACCGCCTTGATATATTCCGCCGCCACACGCCCTCCACGCTTTCCTGCCTGGCGACCTTCAAGTGCGTCGCCGGCAAGGAAAGACAAATGGGATTCTATTGTTCGCCTGTTGATAACATCCACGTCTTCCTGGGCGTGGAGGATTGAACAGTTGATCAATAAGAGGATAAAAATAAACTGCTTCATACGCATTTAGCGGGGTATCCCCGGCGTTGAGACGTGTTCGTACAAGTATTGCGCTTCGGCGTCTGTCCAGCCGTCATTATTCTCCGGCCCGCCTTCATAATCCTGTTGGGCGTATAGCGGATTGGCTTCGATAGAACCTGTATAGCCCCAATTTTGCCATAGTTTATCATTCAAATCGCGCTGTGATTGCGGGATAGGGAAACGATAATGAATAGGCGAGACGTTGAGGTTCTTGCTGGAAGCCGAGACGCGCTTGACGGTTTTTATCAGTACTTTCCAACGAACAAGGTCATACCAGCGCACTTGCTCATAAGTCAGCTCAAACAAACGTTCGCGGCGCAAGGCTTGCTGGAAGCCTCTGTAATCTAAGTTGCGTAACTCGATCTCCTCTGCGGTAAGATCTGTCGTTCCGCCGGCATACTCGCCAACTCTGAAAGCCCTGCGGCGCACTTGGTTGATGGCTTCGTAGGCCTCCGGCGAAGGTTGGCGGTAGCGTTCGTTGATGGCTTCGGCCTTGATTAGGAGCACCTCTGCGTAACGCAGGATGGATGCGTTCAACTCTCGGTTTTTGGAGCTTGTGGCCGGGGCGGAAAGGTCGACGTATTTGGCATACCGGGGCAGCGTATAAATGGTCGTATCGCCGTTATCGGGATTGACGGCATGGGTGAGGAAGGTAGCAAGCTTACGCTGGTCGCGGTTGTCGAAGCGGTCGAAGAAGGTGCGGTCGCTGACGACCACGTGCGGCGTCTCCTCGTCATTGAAGCCCGTCGAAAAGGCGCAATGCGTCAGATGGTTTCCACCGTCCCCGAAGCTCTCCTGCGAAACGACGTAGTTAGCCGAGAAGAGCATCTCCTTACCGTAGCGATTGTCCTTTTCCCAATTACGGTGGTAGGTTTCTTCCAATGCATAGCCCGTAACATGGTTGGCATTTTCGATAGCCTTGTCGTATTTCCCGTCCGGATTTTCCACGCCATCTGTTTGCGCCCATACCAAGTAAACTTTTGCAAGGAGTCCGTAGGCGCTCTGTTGCGTGACGCGCCCCTGATCGCCGTCGCCGTAAGAGGCGAATGAAGGATAATCCGACAGGTCGGCGATTGCGCGTTCAAGGTCGTTCACGATGAAGGCATACACTTGGTGACGGTCTGTGCGCTCGGCGTCTATACCGGCGTTAAAGCTTGCCTTTTCTATCAGAGGGATGTCTCCGAAGAGTTGTACGATGGAGAAATAGTAATAGGCTCTGAGGAAGGCGGCCTCTCCACGCACGCGACGGCGGATGGCGTCCGAGACTTTCGTCTGCGGGTCGTCGAGTTTATCAATGAGCGTGGTAGCGTTTCCTATGCCGTAGTAATTGTCGCCCCAGGCCCAATAGGTATGTTGATTGAGGGCGTTGAACTGGAAAGCCGACAGTTCGGCTCCCGAACCTTCAGGCATAGACGTCCCATTCTGCGAGACATCGGATCCCATGTCTATACACCAGGCCAGGACAACGCTTTCGGATTCTACCAGGGCGGCATATACGCCGTTGACGGCCAATATGGCGTCGTTGTCGGAATTAAAAAACTGCTCTACGTCGACCCCATTGATCGGTTCCAGGTCCAAGTCATTGCAGGCGGCAAGTAAGACCGGTAAGAGTAAAAAGGAGAATATCCGTTTCATATTATATCTTGTTTATTTAATACTTCGTTGTTAAAAAGAGAGGCTCAGGCCTGTGAGGAACGTCTTTGCACGGGGATAAATACCGTTGTCGACGCCTATTTCGAGATCGGAAACGCCGTTGCGCGAGCCTTCAGGGTCGTAGCCGGTATACGGCGTGAGCACGAAGAGGTTTTGAGCCGAGACGAATAAACGCACCGACGCCGCAGGGTTCGACTTTGACAGGCGGAAGGTATATCCGAGCGTAACATCCCTCAGGCGCAGATAGGAAGCATCTTCCACATAACGGCTGTCGATAGTTGAATACGGAACGGGGATAGCCCGCGGGATGTCGGTATTGGTGTTTGTCGGCGTCCAGCGGTTAGCTAAGACGGCAGCTCCGTTATAGCTGTGCGAAGGCGTTTCGAGCGTGTTGCGGAAGGCATTGTACAGTTCGTTGCCGTAGCTCCCCTGGAAGGATGCCGAGAAGTCGATATTACGGTAACTTAAACGTGTGGCGAAGCCGTAGGTGAAATCAGCCTGCGCATCGCCGAGCACTACGCGGTCGTTGCTGTCTATCACGTCGGGAGAGCCGCCGCGGTCGGCAAACTTGGCGTCGCCGGCATGAACGGCCTTGTCGCCTGTCACCCATGTCGGGACGGGCGTCGATGCCTCTTCGCCCGGCTGCACGATACCTTCAAAGACATAGCCGTAGAAGGCGCCGAGCGGCAGGCCGACGTCGACAATAGTAGTGCCGGAGATGAAACCGGATGTTCCGAGTTTCTCGATACGGTTCCTGTTGGTCGTTATATTGGCTAATGCTGTCCACTGAAGGTCGTTGCCGTCGACTATGACGGCGTTTACGCTGAACTCTACGCCGCGGTTGCTTATGTTGCCGATGTTAGCCATCTTGGTGCGCAACCCGGAGGTTCGCTCTACGGGAAGGTTAACGAGCAGGTCGGAGGTCAGCTTGTAGTAAGCGTCGACGACGAAGTGCAGGCGGTCGCCGAGTATAGAGGCGTCGAGGCCGGCGTTATACTGCGCGGTAGATTCCCAGCGCAGGTCGTCGTTACCGTAATTGGTTGCCGTGTATCCGACCACGATTTGATTGCCGAAGGAATAATTACGCGGCGTATAGAGGCGCGAGTAGAGGTAATCGCCAATCTCCTGGTTGCCTACTAAGCCGGCGCTTGCGCGTAGCTTGAGTTGCGAGAATACGCTGTTGTCCTTGAAGAACGGCTCGCCCGTGACGTTCCACGACAGGCCTATGGAGGGGAAGTATCCCCAGCGGTGCCCTGCTGCGAAACGCGATGATCCGTCGGCGCGGAACGATGCCGAGACGTTGTAACGTTCCTTATAGGAATAGTTCACGCGGCCGAGAAAAGAATTGAGGTTGGAGACGGCGCCGCCCGACGTAGGCATGTCACGGTTAGCGCCGCTCTGGAGACTGTTATAAGTCAGCGATTCGTTGTTGAAGCCGCTTGCGCCGGCAGTGGAGTATACTATGTCGGAGTGTTCGGTCGTATACCCGGCCAGGACATCTATGGAATGGATGCCGGCGAACAGGTTTTTATAATTGAGCGTGAACTCCGCCAGGGCGGTGTTATAGTCCTTGTTGCCGATGCCTGCGTATCCGCCTACGAGCAAGCCCTGGGCGGAAGTGGAGGGCGCGAAGAAGTTCTGCGTCGTATGGTTGAGGTTAACGCCGGCGTTAACCTTGGCCGTCAGTTGGGGGATGATGCTGTACTGCGCGTAGGCATTGCCGATGACGGAGAGGTTACGTGTTTCGACGATCGACTTCAAGAGGTCGGAGACAGGGTTAGGTGTACGGTCGCCGATGCGGTAGTCGGTCGTCTCGAAGGGATTGGCATAGTTGAACCCGTCGTCCGTAGCGTCATTATGTACCGGAACAAGCGGCGAGACGCGGATAGCGTAGTTGTAATTGTTCGAGCCTCCCTGATTGGTCAGGCCGTTAAGCAGGGTGCGACCGATGGAGAGGTTTGTGCCTGCGTTGAGCTTGTCCGATATATCCTTGTCTAAGTTTATACGCCCGGTGTAGCGTGTGAGGCCGGTGTTGCGGACGATGCCGGTCTCGTCGTTATAGCTGCCGGAAAGGAGGTAGCGGTAATCGGCGGCTCCGCCGCTGATGGATACCTGATGATTCTGACTGTACGCCGACTGGAACACCGCCCCCTGCCAATCCTCCGTCTGACCTTCGGGCAACAGCCTGGAGGCGTAGTCATGCTCGTAAGGACTGCGGCCGTCTTCGCTTATCTCGCGGAAAAGATCAGCCCACTGCGGGGCGTCGAGCAGATCGAGGCGGCGGGCTGTGCGCTGCGTTCCTAAGGTGCCGTTATAGCTGACGGAATTAGTTCCGCGCAGGCCCTTCTTGGTCGTGATGATGATAACACCGTTCGCTCCGCGCGAACCGTAGATGGCGGTTGCCGATACGTCCTTGAGTACGTCCACGCTCTGGATGTCCGCAGGGTTGATGCTTGCAAGCGGATTAAGGCCGCCGTCGACAGTCCCCGTCGACGCTCCCGAACCGCCTACGCCGCTCGTGCTGCCGCCAACGCCTGTACGTGTCAGGGTGTTGTCGTTATACAATATATATCCGTCGACTACGTACAGTGGCTCGTTGCCGCCGGCTATGGAGTTGCTGCCGCGTATGCGGACGGTCGACGTCGACCCCGGCGCTCCGGAGCTTTGCGTTACATTCAATCCGGCGACGGCTCCCCCAAGCATCTGGTCGAACGAAACGACCCGCTGCGACAGGGCGATTGTCGAAACCGAAGCTACCGAGCCGGTCAACTCCTGGCGTTTCTGGGTGCCGTAACCTATTACGACAACCTCCTGGAGCGGATTCGCACTTTCGCGCAGCAGGATGTTGACAGCCTCCGACGCGTCGCGCACTTCAATACTCTGGGGAGCGTACCCAAGGAACTTCACGTTAATAGTCGTAGGAACCGACCGCACCGCTATCGAGAAATTCCCGCCGGCATCGCTTACCGCTCCCGTGCGTGCGCCCTCGATGGAAATAGTGGCGCCTATGACGGGTTCACGGGTCTTGCCGTCAAGAATACGTCCCGTAATCTTGCTCCCTTCCTGCGCATAAACATACAGAGGGGCGACGACAACCAATAACCAAACAAATCTTAATACCTTAATCATGACTTCTACTTATTATATTAATAACACAGGGGACAAAAGTATAACTTGCACATAATGCAGTAAATACCACAGACGCGGTATATTGCCGGAGGCCGGCGTAACAGGGGAAAGGGCTATCCCGCGACTGCCTGCGGCGAGCGGCGCTGCTGTATTTGGGGCTTTGTCCTGCTTTGTTAGGATTTTTTTATACTTTTGGAAAATTTTCCAACTAACGTACACATGAAATTGAAGATATTGTTTTACGTAATGACATGTTCGGCCTTGTTGAGGCCGGAGTTGTCCGCGCAGGCGCAGGAGACGCTACCCGGTTACGCCCTGGCGCGACGCTTTACGCCCGAAAACGCGGAGCAACTGTTGTTCACTCATACGCTGACGCCGCATTACTTCAGGAACAGCGTAAAGTTCTGGTATGAATACAAGACGAGCGAGGGGAAGAACTGGTATGTCGTCGACCCGGAAGCTGCCGCCAAACGGCCGCTTTTCGACCTCGACGAGCTGGCTGCGCAAATCACCGAGACGGTGAAAGATCCCTTTACAGCGCAGCAGTTACCTGTCGATAACCTTAGCCTCGAGGACGACGACCGCACTTTCTCCTTCGAGATCGCCTCGTCGACTAAGACATTCTACTTCTCCTACGACTACACTACGCGGAGCCTGACGGAGCGCGACAAGAAGCCGGAGGCGGGCGAACGCTGGGGCAACGTCTCGCCCGACAAGCAGCGGGTCGTCTATGCCAAAGACCTCAACCTATATTATATGAGCTACGCCGATTTCGAGAAGCTGCAAAGCGATCCCAAGGACAGCCTTGTCGCTGAAACGCCGCTGACGGCTGACGGCGTGGAGCACTTCGCCTTCGGTATGCCGCGCAACAGGTTGAACACCGACACGCTCTACGATCATAAACGCAAGGCCGTGCAGGGATACTGGTCGCCGGAAGGACGTTATTTCGTCGCTACGCTGACGGACAACAGGGGGGTGAACGACCTCTGGGTCGTCAACTCGGTCGCCAAGCCCCGCCCTACGCTGGAGACTTACAAGTACCAGATGCCCGGCGAAGAGGCCTCGCCCGTCGTACACCTTTATATATTCGACCTCGAAGACAATAGCCGGACGGAGATAAAAACAGAATGCTTCAAAGACCAGACGCTCTCGATAGCCGGTAAGCCGAAAGACCACGACAAGGATCCTTCCGTATGGCTGGGCGACAAAGCTAAGCTCTTCCTCACACGCACCAGCCGCGACATGAAGCGGGTGGACATATGCGCCTACACGCTGGGCGAAGATTCCATAAAGGCTATCATCAACGAACGGCTGAATACTTACGTCGAAACGCGGCCGCTGGCTGCTACCGATAACGCCGGCGAACTCATCCACTGGAGCGAACGCGACGGCTGGGCGCACCTCTATCTCTACGATGCGGCGGGCAACCTTAAGAACAGAATCACCAAAGGCTCCTGGCATGTGGATAAGATTCAGCACATCGACAGCAAAGGCCGCGTCGTATACTTCGTCGCTAACGGCAGGGAAGACGGCGACGCTACGCCTTACTACGAACACCTGTACCGCGTCAACTTCGACGGGTCGGGGCTTAAGCTCGTCACGCCCGGCAATTACTT
The DNA here is from genome assembly GCA_031267205.1 of Tannerellaceae bacterium. Classification (GTDB taxonomy): domain Bacteria; phylum Bacteroidota; class Bacteroidia; order Bacteroidales; family Tannerellaceae; genus DFXE01. Next base: position 14,199 of record JAIRZN010000157.1, read on the forward strand.
CCACCTGACGGATATGGACAAGTACGGCCGCTTCGTGGTAGACAACTACTCAAGGGTCGATACCATTCCGGTCACGGCGCTATACAACAACCGTGGAGTGCGAATCATGACACTCGAAGAAAGCGACTTCTCGCAACTGACGCTCGCCGGCTACCGCTTCCCCGAACCGTTCACGGTGAAAGCCGCCGACGGCGTCACGGATCTGTACGGAGTTATGTATAAACCCTTCGACTTCGACTCTACGCGCCTCTATCCCGTCATCAATTACGTATACCCAGGCCCGCAGCAGGAGGGTACGCCCTACCGATACACGCCCATGAACCCGCGCACGGACAGGCTTGCGCAGGCGGGCTTCATCGTCGTCTGCACCGGCCACCGCGGCGGCCATCCGAGCCGCTCCAAGTGGTACCACAACTACGGATACGGAAACCTGCGCGATTATCCCCTGGCAGATCACAAGGCGGCTATCGAACAACTGTGCCGACAGCATAACTACATGGACATAAACCGCGTCGGCATACACGGACACTCAGGCGGCGGCTTTATGTCGACGGCCGCAATGCTGCTATACCCGGACTTCTTCAAGGTTGCCGTCTCCTGCGCCGGAAACCACGATAACAACATCTACAACCGTAGCTGGAGCGAGAAGCATCACGGTGTGAAAGAAAGCGTCGACGCCGAAGGCAACGTCAGCTTCGGTATCAAAGTGCCGGCTAACCAGGACGTCGCCAGGAACCTCAAAGGACATCTGCTGCTCATACACTCCGAGATAGACAACAACGTTCACCCGGCCAACACTATCCTCATGGTAAACGAACTAATCAAAGCCGGCAAACGCTTTGACATGCTCATAATCCCTAACCAACGCCACCACTTCGAGAACTACAACGAATATTTCTACTGGCGGATGATTGATTACTTCTCCGAACACCTCCTCGGCGAACGCGAAACGGAAACAAACATAAAAGGCCTGCACCTCGGCAACTGGTTCCAAGGCTATCAAGACTGACACATATATATTAATGTATAGACACAGGTAAAACATGGAATTCAAACTATGCAAAGGCAGTTGCTGCATGTGCAAAAAAGGATGCAGCAAGGTGCAAAACAGCAAACTCAATACATACGACTGGCTTTGCGGAGTGCCCGACGACGACAACGCAACGGACTGCGTCGAAGTACAGTTCAAAAACACGCGCAAAGGATACTACCGCAACACCTCCGGCATACAACTCGAAAAAGGCGACATCGTAGCCGTCGAAGCAACGCCGGGGCACGACATCGGAACCGTCACGCTCACCGGCAGGCTCACACTGCTGCAAATGAAGAAAACCAACGCCCGCGCCGACGCGGAACTGAAACGCATCTACCGTAAAGCCAAACAGGCGGACATGGAGAAGTACGACGAGGCCAAGGCTAAGGAGCACGACACGATGATACGCTCGCGACAAATAGCCGCCGAACTCGGCTTGGAGATGAAGATAGGCGACGTCGAATACCAGGGCGACGGCAACAAGGCGATATTCTACTACATAGCCGACGAGCGCGTCGACTTCAGGCAACTGATCAAAGTACTGGCCGAGACCTTCCGCGTGCGCATCGAAATGAAGCAAATAGGCGCGCGGCAGGAGGCGGGACGCATAGGGGGAATAGGCCCCTGCGGACGCGAACTATGCTGCTCGTGCTGGATGACAAACTTCGTCTCCGTCTCCACCGGCGCAGCACGCCTGCAAGACATCTCCATGAACCCGCAGAAGTTAGCCGGACAATGCGCAAAGCTCAAATGCTGCATCAACCACGAAATAGACACATACGTGGAAGCCCAGAAATACCTGCCCTCGCGCGAAGTCGCGCTGGAAACAGCCGACAAAACCTACTATCACAGCAAAACGGACGCCTTCAAGCGCGAAATAACATACTCCACCGACAGATCCTTAGCCGTCAACCTCGTCTGCATCCCCGCAGAACGCGCCTTCGACATCATCGCCATGAACAAAAAAGGCCTCAAGCCGCTCACGCTCGAAGACGACGAAAAAGCGCAGCCCGTCCAACGCGACGCACACGATATACTTGGGCAAGAAAGCCTCACCCGCTTCGATACCGACCCCGTAAAAAAGAAAAGGAAAAGGAAAAGACATGACAAACAGGCAAGCAAAACCAAACAGCAAGAAGACTGAAGCCGCCCTCGTAGCCATATGCGCCGCCGCTCTCCTCATCGCCTCCTCCTGCGGGAAAGAATTGGTATACAACCAATACCATAGAACCGGACACGCCTGGGAAAAGGACGCGGCACACGCCTTCGCCTTCACGATCGACGATGAAACAGCGGCCTACGACCTCATCCTCGAAGTCAGGAACAACGGCCTATACCCTTACAGCAACCTCTGGCTGTTCTGCGACGAAGCATCGCCCGACGGACGCATACTCAGCGACACAATCGACTGCGAACTCGCCGACAACTTCGGCAAATGGAACGGCAAAGGCGTCTCAATATACCACTCAAGCTTCCCGCTACGCACCGGATACAAATTCCCCCGAAAAGGAGAATACACAATCAGCGTCAGGCAAGGAATGCGCCGCGACACCCTCAAGGGCATCACCGAAATCGGCCTGCGTATAGAAAAAGCCCGTTAGCCGACGCCCGCAACCCCCTTCCCGCCAAACATCCCCCGTTAGCCGGCGCCCGCAACCCCCTTCCCATCACACATCCCCCGCCCGCCGACGCCCGCAACCCCCTTCCCTCCAAACATCCCCCGCCCGCGAAGACAGCAGCCCGCCATCCTCGCCCGACGCCCCCCTCCCGCCCCGCGAACGAGGGAAGCGTCACCCCGCGCCCGCCATATCCACCTCCCGCGCAGGCCATCCTCGCCCGACGCCCCCCTCCCGACGCCGCGAGCGAGGGAAGCGTCGCCCCGCGCCCGCCATATCCACCCCCCGCGCAGGCAATCCTCGCCCGACGCCCCCCTCTCGACGCCGTGCGCAGGGTTGCATCAGGTGGAAATTCCCCCGCGCTATTGACGACAAGGAATTTCCACTCGATTATTGTCACCCGACGCCGCACGCAGGGAATAATCAGGTGGAAATTCTCACGCGCTATTGACGACAATAAATTTCCACTTGATTATTTCCACCCGACGCCGCATGCAGGGAATAATCAGGTGGAAATTCCCTCGCGCTATTGACAACAAAAAATTTCCACTTGATTATTTCCTCCCGACGCCGCGCGCAGGGAATAATCAACCGACGCTTACCCCCCGACGCCTCACGCAGGTAATAATCAGGTGGAAATTCCTTCGCGCTATTGACGCCGGAAAATTTCCACTTGATTATTTCCACCATTTTGCCCGCACAGGGTTGCATCAGGTGGAAATTCCTCCGTGCTATTGACGCCGGAAAATTTCCACTTGATTATTTCCACCATTTTGCCCGCGCAGGGTTGCATCAGGTGGAAATTTCTCTGCGCTATTGACACCGGAAAATTTCCACTTGATTATTTCCACCATTTTGTCCGCGCAAGGTTGCATCAGGTGGAAATTCCTCCGCGCTATTGACGCAGGAAAATTTCCACTTGATTATTGTCCCCCGACGACGTGCGCAGGGTAGAATCAACTGACGCTTACCCCCCGACGACGTGCGCAGGGTAGAATCAACTGACGCTTACCCCCCGACGCCGTGCGCAGGGTAGAATCAATCGACGCCCGCCCCCCGACGCCGCTCGCAGGGTAGAATCAACCGACGCTTACCCCCCGACGACGTGCGCAGGGTAGAATCAATCGACGCTTACCCCCCGACGCTGTTCGCAGGGTAGAATCAATCGACGCCCGCACCCCGACGCCGCTCGCAGTGTAGAATCAGGCGAAGATACCCCGCCGCTATTGACGGCAAAGGCTCATCAGCCGATTACGGCCGCCCGCCGTGCGCCACAGTGCGGCATTATTTATTTCCCGCGGGAAGGATAAATATTTCCCGAAGGAAAATAAATACGCACAGGTGCGACGGCTGCACGGGAAGCGGCGGGATTACGCAGGATGTCGGAAATAATCGCTACATTTGCGTAGTAAACATAAAACAACATACATATGAAGATTACAGCAAACAAAT